>JAUXRT010000150.1 GCA_030681635.1 Reyranella sp. | reverse complement strand
AACAGCATGACACCCAGGAAGCCCGCCTCGAGGAAGAAGGCGGTCAGCACTTCGTAGGCCATCAACGGCCCGATGACGGGACCTGCCTTGTCGGAGAAGGCCGCCCAGTTGGTGCCGAACTGGTAGGCCATGACGATGCCCGAGACCACGCCCATGCCGAAGGCGAGCGCAAAGATTTTTAGCCAGTACTTGAACAGGTCGAGGTAGATCTGCCGCCCCGTCCATAGCCACAGCCCCTCGAGCACGGCGAGATAGCTGGCGAGGCCGATCGAGAAGGACGGGAAGATGAAATGAAACGAGACCGTGAAGGCAAACTGCGCCCGGGCCAGCAGGATGGCGTCGAAGGACTCGAACATGGCGTGCTCCTCAGACGATGCGGGACGCGAAGGCCGGCGACTTGAGCGCGACGTTCAGGACATCAAGGGCGCCCACCAGGTCGGACCGGTTGCGCGCGGCGCCCAGCGCAATGCGGATTGCATGCTCGGGATCGCCGTCGACGCTGAAACTGTCGCTGGTCACCACGGCAAGCCCCTGTCGTTGGACGTGCGCTGCGAACTCGGCCCGGGTCCATGTCGAGGGCAAAGCGAGCCAGACATGGTGTCCCTTCGGGTGGGCGGCATAAGTCTGACCCGAAAGCGCCTTCGCCGCCAGCTTCTGCCTTGCCGCAGCCTCGGCGGTGATCGCGGCAATGATTGCATCGGCACTGCCGTCAGCCAGCCAACGCATCACCAGCGCGACGGTGAGCGGCACCGGCATCTGCGCGACGGTGCGCAGTGCGTTGCCGAGCTGGGCGGCCGCCGCGCGATCGGGCACCAGCAGGAAGGAAACCCTGAGTCCCGGCGCGATGCACTTCGAGAGACTCACCGCCAGGTAGCTGCGTTCCGGGATCAGGGTGGCGATCGGCTGCGCCCTGGGATCGAGGCTGCCGTAGGCATCGTCCTCGAACAGCATCAGATCGTGCCGGCGGATCGCGGCGGCGAGCTGCTCGCGCCGCGCCGGGCCGATCGTGAGCGTCGTCGGATTGTGGATCGTCGGGATCAGGTAGACGGCTTTCGGCGCGTGCCGCCGGCATGCCTCGTCGAGCGCCTCCGGGATCATGCCCTCGCCGTCCGACGGCACGCCCTCCAGGCGCACTCCGAGGGCTGCAGCGGCAGCCTTGAAGCCGGGATAGGTGAGACGATCGGTGAGCACGACGTCGCCCGGCTTGGTGAGCGCCAGCAGCAGCGCCGTGAGCGCGGTCTGGGTGCCGGGAAACACGACCAGCCGGCTGGCCTCGGCGGTACGGACCCGACGGCGCAGCCAGTCGGCGGCGACCCCACGGTCCGCCTCGCTGCCGCCGGCATGCTGGTAACTCAGGAAGTCGGAGACGCCGAAGTCGCGCTGAATAGCTGCGAGACCCCGGGCCACCCGGCCGTCGAGATCGGCCTCGATCGGTTCCGGCGGCAGGTTCATCGACAGGTCGAATTCAACTCCGGCCGCCGCCGCGCGTGGTGCACGCACGCGGCTTTCGGCAACGAAGGTCCCTTGGCCAACACGGGCTTCGGTGAGGCCACGCCGCCGCGCCTCGTTATAGGCGCGCGTCACGGTGGTGAGGTCGACGCCGAGCGCCCGGGCGAGCGCGCGATGCGTCGGCAGGCGCTGGCCGCGATGCAGGCGGCCGGAGGCGATGTCGGCGTTCAGCGCCTCGACGATGCCGGCATAGACCGGCCCAGGTTGGTCGCCGAGTGTAGGGATCCAATCCATACAATATGCTCCAATTGATCTTGAATGTATGCCTCTTTGTAAGGACATACAAGGCAAGGACAAGGAAGGAGAAAAAGATGGCAAACGCGCAAACCGGCAAAGGCGGCCTCTACCTGCTGCGGGGCCTGATGGGTCGCTGTCCGGCCTGCGGCGAAGGCCACCTGTTCCGGGCATTCGTGAAGGTGGCCGACGCCTGCGATAAGTGCGGCGAGCCGTTCCACCATCACCGGGCCGACGACTTCCCCGCCTACCTGACCATCGTGCTGGTCGGCCATGTGGTCGTGCCGCTGGCGATGTATGTCGAGATTGCCTTCATGCTGAACTACTGGCTGCATGCCGCCATCTGGCTGCCGATGATCCTCGTGCTCTCGCTCGGCCTGCTGCAGCCGCTCAAGGGCCTGATCGTCGCGATGCAGTGGCACATGGGCATGCACGGCTTCGCCGCCGCGAAGCTCGCGCGGCTGTAGGTTAGCCCCAGGGCTCGAAGACCTCGGCGATGGCCGCGCGATCGAGCCCGGCACGCAGACAGGTTTCCAGCAGCACGCGCGCCTTGAGCGGATTGAGGCGACCGCCCCAGATCAGGCCCGCCTTGCGCAGCGCAATCTCGGAACTCGGACCGCCATAGGTTTGCTTCAACATGGGCCCGCCACCGGCGCGCGGCGCGACCACGGTCGGCATCAAGTCGGCCAGCTGCATCACCAGGCCGGCGACGCGCTCGGGCACGTGACCGCCGCCCATGGCGCCCAGCACGACACCGCGATAGCCGAGCTGGTTGCGATGATCGACCAGTGCTTCGAGCAGATAGCCGGGCTCGTCGAGGCCGAGCCACAGCAGCGCAACCGGAGCCTCCTTGCCGCCCGATGTATCTCCGATCCGCGCGCGCGCCGCTGTGAGCGCCTCACGCACCGGCAGCGACAGCGGCACCACGCGGTCCTCGACGAGGGCAGCGAGCGGGCCGGTCTGCGGGGCGGCAAAGGCGTTGAGCCGAGTCGGGTGGACTTTCAGCACATCGGACGCGGCATAGACCTCGTCCAGCATCACGGCCATCACGCCCAGCGCCTTGGCATGCGCCCGCACCCACGGATCGCAGGCCACGCGCACGGCGGCCAGCAGGTTGCCCGGCCCGTCGGGCGACGTGAGCGCCGGGTTGCGCATCGCCGCCGTCACGATCACCGGGATGTCGCGATCGAGCAGCAGGTCGAGCAGGAACGACGTTTCCTCGAGCGTGTCGGTGCCTTGGGTCACGATCACGCCGTCGACATCGAGGGCGGCAATCCTGGTTGCCAGCGCATGGATCTGGTCGAAACCCAGCGAATGACTGCCGACCTTCGACACGGTTTCGGCATCGATTGCAGCCAGCACCGCCAGGGCGGGCACCGCGGCCACGAGATCGTCGGCACCGAGGCCCATCTGCATGGCGCCCGAGGCATCGGGGCGCGTGGCGATGGTACCACCCAAGGCGAGAACTTTTATGCGCGGCAGCGTCATCACAGGAGCCTCAGAGAGCGGAAGAAACGTTCGGCCTCGGGTGCGCGCATGGCGTCCGCCGGCGCGAGATAACCCAGCGACACGAAGCGACGGCCTTTTAGCAGCGAGAGCTGCCGCAGCGCGCTGCCACCGGCGATCGGGCCGATCGATTCGACGGCCGTGGCGCCCTGTATGTCGCGCCAGTCGACCTTGCTCCACTTGCCGCCTTCCAGGCGCTGGGCGCGGTCGTCGAGGGCGATCTGCAGGTTGACGCGCGGCTTCGCGACGTCGAACCCGGCGGGATAGAGCGCGGTCTGCGCCACGAACGAGAGCCGCCGGTATTCGAGACTGTAGGAGTGATAGACGAAAGGCGCGCCGGCCGGCGTCGCCGTGTCGATGACTTTGTAGAGGGGCGTCCCCGGCATCTCGACATAAAAGGAATTGTCGGCGCCCGACACGGGAATCCAGACGGTCTGGGCCGCGGCGCTGGCCGCCGCCATTATCACTGGCAGGGTCAAGGCCTGTCGCCGGAACAGGCTCATTCGGCAGCGGTCCGCTGCCCGAACTTCTCGCGCGCCTGCTCGGCGGTGTAGTAGCCGCGCGCCACGTCGCGGGTGACCAGCGCGGGATCGCGCTTCGCGGGATCGCCGAAGCCGCCGCCGCCCGGCGTCGACACGCGCACCACGTCGCCGACGCCGATCTCGATGTCCTGGTCCTTGGAAAGATGCGGCGGCCGGTAGGTCTTGCCGCCTTGCGTCACTGCCACTTTATTGACGCCGCCGGCATCGCCGCCCAGCGCACCCTGCGGGCCGGTGCGGCCATGGTCCATCACCATCGACACGCGCGCCTCGCCGCGCCGCAGCTTGATGGCGTAGTTGATGCCGAAGCCGCCGCGGAACTCGCCGGCGCCGCCCGAGCCCTCGCACAGGGAGAATTCCTCGAACAGGATCGGATAGAACTGCTCCAGCACCTCGACCGGCGGCATCTTGGAGATCCCGATGGTCGAACAGCCGTTGGACAGACCGTCGCCGCCCTTGAAGCCGCCGTAACCGCCGCCGGTGAAAAGATACATAATGTAGCTGCGGTTGCGCTCGGGATCGAAGCCGCCGACGCCGAGATTGCCCGACGTGCCGGCCGGCGCGGCAAACAGGATATCGGGGATCGCATGGGTGAGTGCCGCAAACACCGCTTCGGCGATGCGCTGGCTCACTTCGGCCGCGCACCCCGAGACCGGGCGCGGATACCTAGCATAAAGGAACGTGCCCTCGGGCTCGATGATCTTCAGGGGCTCGAAGGTGCCGGCATTGATCGGCACCTCGGGGAAGATGTGTTTTATGGCGAGGTAGATCGCCGACTTGGTCGTGGCGATGACGCTGTTCATCGGCCCGCGGCAGGGCGGGCTCGACCCGGTCATGTCGAAGAGCAGCTCGTCGCCCTTCTTGGTGATCTTCATCCGGATGGTGAGCGGCTCGTCGACCACGCCGTCGCTGTCGACCTGCGAGGTTCCCTCGTAGATGCCATCGGGGATGCCGGCGATCTTAGCCCGCATCTGGCGCTCGGCACGGTGGCGCATCTCGGCGATGGCCGCGCGCACGACGTCGGCGCCGTAGCGGTCGATCAGCGCGGTCAGCCGCACCTCGCCAGTGGTGAGTGCCGCGGCCTGGGCCTTGATGTCGCCGATGCGCTGGTCGGCGATGCGGATATTGCTCAGGATGATGGAGAGGATCTCCTGATCCATCTCGCCCTTCTTGAAGAATTTTACCGGCGGCAGGCGCAGACCTTCCTGCTCGACTTCCGTGGCGCTGGCGGAGAAGCCGCCGGGCACCATGCCGCCGACGTCGGGCCAATGGCCGGTGTTGGCCAGCCAGGCGAAGACCTCGCCCTTATAGAAGAACGGTTTTACGAACCGCACGTCCATCAGATGGGTGCCGCCGAGATAGGGATCGTTGACGATGAAGACGTCTCCCGGCTCCACCATTCCTGCATAGTGGCTTTTCACCCGCTCGATGACGGCACGGGTCGAGAATTGCATGGTGCCGACAAAGACCGGCAACCCGAGCTCGCCCTGGGCGATCAGGGATCCGTCGGTTGCATCGTAAATACCGTCGGAGCGGTCCATGCCCTCGGAAATCACCGGCGAGAAAGCAGCCCTGACGAAAGCCAGGTCCATTTCATTGCAGACCTGGATCAGGCCGTTCTGGATGACGGTCAGGGTGACGGGGTCGAGGTTCGACATGCCTGAATCACTACCACAGCCCCTGCCCGGCTGCGCTATAGTCACGGTCTGATTCCCCCCTCTTTTGAAATGGGTTCCGATGAACGCGCCTTTCGCTGCGGACAATCTCGATTCGATGAAATTCGGCATCGGCCAGCCCGTGCCCCGCCAGGAGGACCCGACCCTGCTGAAGGGCGAGGGAAGTTATAGCGACGACGTCAGCCTCGAGAATCAGGTCTATTGCGTGATGGTGCGTAGCCAGGTGGCGCACGGGATCATAAAAGGCATCGACATCGAGGAAGCGCGCCGGATGCCGGGCGTGCTCGGCGTCTGGACCGGCGCCGACCTCAACGCGGCCGGTTACGGCGCGCTGAAGACGGTGATGATGGTGCCGCAGCGCGACGGCTCCCCCATGAAAACGCCGACGCGCTATTCGCTGGCCACGGACAAGGTGCGCTTCGCCGGCGACCCGGTGGCCTTTGTCGTCGCCGAGACGCAGGCCGAGGCCCGGGACGCGGCCGAGGCGGTCGTGATCGACATCGAGTCTCTCCCCGCCGTCACCGAAGCGCGCGAGGCCGCCCAGCCTGGCGCTCCCGTGGTGTTCGACGATGTGCCCGGCAACGTCTGCGCCGACTATCACTACGGTGACACGCCGAGGGTCGACGAAGCCTTCGCCAAGGCCGCGCACGTCACGCGCCTGCGGCTGGTGAGCAACCGTATCGTCGTCTGCGCCATGGAGCCGCGCTCGGCGGTCGCCTTCTACGACAAGGCCAGCGACCGCTACACTTTCCAGGCCGGCAATCAGGGCGTATTCGGGCTAAAAAACCAGATGGCGGCGCTGCTGGGCGTCAAGCCGGCACAGATGCGCATCCTGACCGGCAATGTCGGCGGCTCGTTCGGCATGAAAGGTTCGCCCTACCCCGAATATGCTGGTCTCTTTCATGCCTCCAAGATCCTCGGCCGGCCCGTGAAATGGACCGACGACCGCAGCGGCAGCTTCCTCTCCGACCAGCACGGCCGCGACCACGATTTTGACGCCGAGCTGGCATTGGACAAGGACGGCACCTTCCTCGCCGTGCGCCTGGTGGGCTACGCCAATCTCGGCGGCTATCTCTCCAACGTCGGTGCGGCCATGGGCGCGCTCGGCGTCACGCGCAATCTCGCCGCCATCTATCGCACGCCCCTGATCTCGGTCTCGACCAAGGTCTGCTTCACCCACACCTCGCCGATCGGCGCCTATCGCGGCGCCGGCCGGCCAGAGGCCAACTACTTCATGGAACGGCTGATCGACACGGCAGCGCGCGAGATGGACATCGACCAGGTCGAGATGCGCAAGCGCAACCACATCAGGCCGGAGGAGATGCCCTACAAGACCGCGTCGGGCACGACCTATGACTCAGGCGAGTTCTCCGTCCTGCTCGACAAGGCGCTGAAGCTGGCCGACGTCGCGGGCTTCGCCGGCCGCAAGGAAGAGAGCAAGGCGCGCGGCAAGCTGCGCGGCATGGGCATCGGCGACTACCTCGAAGTGACCGCGCCGCCGACCAACGAGATGGGTGGCATCCGTTTCGAGCCCAACGGCGACGTCACCATCATCACCGGCACGCTCGACTACGGGCAGGGCCACTGGTCGGCCTTCGCCCAGGTGCTCACGACCAAGCTCGGCATCCCGTTCAAGAAGATCAAACTGATCCAGGGCGACAGCGATCTGCTGATCGCGGGCGGCGGCACCGGCGGTTCCAAGTCGATCATGGCGTCAGGGGCCGCGATCGTCGAAGCCTCCGACAAGGTGATCGACAAGGGCAAGCAGATCGCCGGCGTGGCGCTCGAAGCCTCGGCCGCCGATATCGAATTCCAGGCCGGCCGCTTCACCATCGTCGGCACCGACCGCGGCATCGGCATCATGGAGCTGGCCGAGCGGCTGCAGGGCGGCATGAAGCTGCCCGAGGGTGTGCCCGCCACGCTCGACGTCAGCCACGTCCATGAGGCCGCACCTTCGGCTTTTCCCAACGGCGCCCATGTGGCCGAAGTCGAGATCGATCCCGACACCGGCGTCGTCGAAGTGGTGAAGTACACGATGGTCGGCGACTTCGGCACGGTCATCAATCCGCTGCTGGTCGAGGGCCAGAGCCACGGCGGCGTGGTGCAGGGCATCGGCCAGGCGATGTTCGAGCGTGTCGTCTACAGCGAGGACGGCCAGCCGCTGACCGGCAGCTTCACCGACTATGCCCTGCCGCGCGCCGACACGGTGCCGTTCTTCGAGATGGGCTACCATTCGGTGCCGGCCACGACCAACGTGCTGGGCGCCAAGGGCTGCGGCGAGGCGGGTTGCGCCGGCTCACTGCCGTCGGTGATGAACGCCATCGTCGACGCGCTGGGCGGCAAGCACATCAACATGCCGGCCACGCCCGAGCGCGTCTGGGAGGCGCTAAACGCCTGACCGGAATCGGTCAGTCGCTCGCGCCGTCGCAGGTCGAGAGCTGATTGGAGCAGGGCGAGAACGACCAGCCGCGCAGGGGCTTGCCGCCCCAGGTGCCGGTCACCTCAAGATACCTGCCGTCGCAGGCGTGCACCGTCGACACGAGGAAACTGTCCGGCCCCCCATTGGGGCCCGACAGATCGGCCACGACGGGCGCTTCGCGGCGCGGCGCCGCTCGCAAGGAGCGGTTGCCTGGTACGGCGCCGACGAGCCGTCCCGATATCCAGCCGCGCCCCTCGGCCGCGTTGGCAGCATCGAGCTTCAGGCCTGATTTCGGATCCGGTTTCTGAATGAGCAACCAGCCATCCTTCGAGCCGACGACTTCGAACTCGACGCCTTCGTAGGTGCCCGGGCCCAGCAGGGTGCGCGGCGCCAGACGGCCGATGACCGGGGCGTCGGCGCGAGGCGCGCTTCTGACATTGGTTCCCGTCGGATCGGTATCGGTCGAGTAGCCCCGCGCCCGGCATTGCGACGCGCCCGTCGTGTCGAGAGGCGTCGTGTCGAGGGGCGCCGCGCTCGCCGTGACGGGGGCCAGGGCCAGAAGCCCGGCCACCGTCACGGCGAGGAGACAGCGCGTCACGCTGCTCAGGCTGGCGTGAACATCGGCAGCGGCGGGCCGCCGTCGGTCGGCTTGAAGACCAGCTTCACCGCCTGCTCGCACTTCAGCCTGTCGAAGTCGCAGTCGACGATGTTGGTCACCATGCGCGGGCCCTCGGCCAGGGTCACATAGGCCATGGCATAGGGCACCGGGGCGCGGCGCATGACGCTGTAGGAATAGAGCGTGCCCTTGCCCGAAGCCTCGATCCATTCCGTCTTGTCGCTGAAGCAGAACGGGCAGATCGTGCGCGGATAGTGATGCGCCTGGCCGCACGCCGTGCACTTGCGCACCAGCAGCTTGCCCTTGGCGGCCGCGTCCCAATAGGCCTGCGTTTCCTGGCTCACGGCCGGCGCGGGCAGCTTGCGCTCCTTGGTTTCCTGGGCGGCCATGATCTACTCCCTCTCCAGAATGACGGTGGCGCTGCCGTGGCGCAGGCCGAGCGATCCGCCCGTCCCGTGCGCGACAGCAAGATTGCAGTTCTTCACCTGTACGGCGGGGTGGGCCTCGCCGCGCAACTGGCGGACCGCCTCCAGCACCTTGGTGAGGCCGCCGCGGTTGCCGGGATGGTTGCTGCAGAGCCCGCCGCCGTCAGTGTTGAACGGCAGCTTGCCGGTGCCCGCGATCAGGTTGCCGTCGGCCACGAACGCGCCGCCCTTGCCCTTCTCGCAGAAGCCGAGGTCTTCCAGCTGCATCAGCACGGTGATGGTGAAGCTGTCGTAGATCGAGGCGTACTTGATGTCGGCGGGTTTTACGCCCGCTTCGGCGAAGGCGGCGGCGCCGCTCACGCGTGCGCCCGAGTAGGTGAGATCGACCTTGCCGCCCATCTGGGTCTTGATGAACTCGCCGGCGCCGATCAGCTTGACCTTGGGCCGCTTGAGCTTGGCCGCGATCTCCGGCGCCACGACCACGATCGCACCGCCACCGTCGGTGATGACGCAGCAGTCGAGCCGGTGCAGCGGATCGGAGATCATCGGTGAATTCACCACCTCCTCGACCGTCACCACGTCGCGCAGCAGCGCGTGCGGATTGTGCTGGGCATGATGCGAGGCCGCGACCTTGATCCAGGCGAGCTGCTCGGACGTGGTGCCGAACTCGTACATGTGACGCATGGCGCACATGGCGTACATGTTCACCACCGTCGGCCCGTAGGGGAACTCGAACGGCTCGTCCGGCGTCGGCGTGCCGCCACGGCTGCGCGGCACCGTGCCGGTCGCCATGCCCTCGGCGCGCGGCCGGCCGGCGAGCGTGATCAGCGCCACCTTGCACTTGCCGGCGGCGATCGCCTCGGCCGCATGGCCGACATGGAGCACGTAGGAGGAGC
>JAUXRT010000145.1 GCA_030681635.1 Reyranella sp. | reverse complement strand
TGGCGACGGGGGTGCCCGGGGCGTGCTTGTGCTGGATGTAGTCGGTGGTCGAGAGATACATGATCTCCGGCCGGTCGCGTTCCATCAGTTTCACGCCGGCGGCGAAGACGAACTCCGAGAGGCCGGCGCTGTAGACGTCGGGCACCGGCATGCCGACCAGGGCATTGACGTTCTCGATGCCGTTCTCGGCCAGGCTCGCCTTGTCGGACTTCTCCGAGGAGAAGCTACAAGCCTTGCCGGCGCCCAGCGTGAGGCCCTTGCCCAGAAGTCCGCGGAGCTTGTCCTTGGCGGTGACGACGGCGATGCGCAGACCGGCACGCTGGAAGGCCGGGAACAGGGTCTCGACGCGGAGGAACTTGGGGTCGTTCATCATCACCTCTTTCCCGGTGTCGGGGTCGAGGAAGTAGTTGCCGCAAATGCCGTGCACTTCAGGCGGCCGGCCGGTGACGATCGAGAGATTGTTGGGATTGGTGAAGGAGGGAACGACGCAATCGCCGATCAGGCTGGTCCCCTGCTCAAACACCTTGGCGAACCACGGCGCCCGGCCCGCCTCGACGGCGCCTTCGATGTAGCCGGGCTCGGAGCCGTCGATGCAGACCACGACGACGGGCTGCCTGGGCAAGCGATAGGTGCGGCCGTTGACCGTGATGTCGCCGCCAATCGTGTTGATGCTGTCGGGTGCCATGGGTCTCTCCTACTCCGCCGCCAAAGCGGGGCCGCCATTGCTGACACGCAGTTCATCGAGCACTTCACGGACGGCCGCAAGCGCGCCCTTCATGTGCTCGGGGTAGAGGTGGCCGATGCAGCCCATGCGGAAGGAATCGGCCACCGTGAGCTTGCCCGGATAGATCACATAGCCGCGATCTTTTAGCCCGTCATAAAAGCGCTGGAAGACGAACTTGGGATCGGTCGGCATGTGGAAGGTGACGATGATCGGCGCCTGCAGGTCGTTCGGCAGCAGCGTCTGAAATCCCATGGCGCGCATGCCGTCGATCAGCACCTTGGCATTGTCGCGGTAGCGCTTGCCGCGGCCGGCGACGCCGCCTTCGGCCGCATGCTCCTCGATCGCCTTGCCCAGCGCCACGATGACGTGGATCGGCGGCGTGAAACGGTACTGGCCGGTCTTCGCAAATGCCTCGGCCTGGTCGAACAGGTCGAGCACGAGCGTCGTGGCGTTGCCCTTGCACTCGGCCAGCGCGGTGTTGCGGCAGACGATGAAACCCAGGCCCGGCACGCCTTCGAGGCACTTGTTCGAAGAGGCGGCGAGCGCGTCGTAATGGATCTTGCGGGCATCGATCTCGAGGGCGCCGAACGCGCTCATCGAATCGACCAGCAGGCGGCGGCCTTGCTTCGCGACGATGGCCGCCACCTCGGCGATGGGATTGAGGATGCCCGAGGTGGTCTCGCAGTGGACGGCGAAGACGTGGGTGATGTCCTTGTCGCCCACCAGCATCGCCTCAAGCTTGGCCAGATCGGGCGGCGTGTCTTCCGGTGTTTCGAGCGAGGCCGTGGCGCGGCCGGCGATCTGGGCGATTTTGAGCGCCCGCTGGCCATAGGCGCCGTTGATCAGGACCAGCAGCTTGCCGGCCTTCGGCACGAAGCTGGTGATCATCGCTTCTACGGCGAAGGTGCCCGAGCCCTGAACCGGCACGGTGACGTGCGTGCCCTTTCCGTCCGAATTGGGTGCGCCGGCCAGCTCGACGATCTTGTCGAGCACCATCTTGTTGATGGCGAGGAAGCCCGCGTCGCGCGAGCCCCAGTCGTGAACCATGGCCTGCTTCACGCTGGCCGAGGTGGTGAGTGGGCCCGGCGTCAGCAGCAGCGGATCGCCGGTTTCGGAAGCGGCAGGGTTCTGGGTGGTCATGGCGGCGATGATCGGCTCGCGTCTTCTATCCGTCCAGTATATATTCCATATGCTACCTATAGGTTTCACATATATGACGCCCACCCAGCTCCGCGCCTTCCATCTCGTGGCCGAATCAGGCTCCTTCTCCGCCGCCGCCCGTGCCTCGGGCCTCAGCCAGCCCAACCTGTCGGGCCAGGTGACGGCATTGGAGAAGGCCTACGGCGTGCACCTGTTCGATCGCCGTGGCCGCAGCGTCACACCGACCGAAACCGGCCGCCAGCTCCACGGCGTCACGACACGGTTCTTTGCGCTGCAGGAAGAAGCCCGCGCGCTGCTGGCCGGCGAGCAGGCGCTGACCCGCGGCCATCTCCGGATCGCGGCCGATTCGGCGCACCACGTCGTGCCGATCATGGCGGCGCTGCGCAAACGCGCCGGCGGACTCACGTTTGCGCTCTCGATCGACAATTCCGCCGTCGTGCTCGAACGCCTGCTGCGCCACGAGGCCGATGTCGCGGTGATGGCCAAGAGCGTATCCGATCCGCGCCTGCACGCCGTGCGGCTGCGCACCGACCGGGTGGTGCTGTTTGCGCCCACCGGCCATCCGCTGGCCAAAAAGAGCCGTGCTCCGCTCGCCGCCCTCAACGGCCAGGAGCTGGTGCTGCGCGAGCGCGGCTCGATCACCCGTGAGGTGCTGGAGCAGGCCATGGCCGCCGCCGACGTCCGGCCGGGCGCCATCGTGGAAGTCCAGACCCGCGAGGGCGTGCGCGAGGCAGTGGCCGCGGGCTTCGGCGTCGGCGCGGTGTTCGCCAGCGAGCTGGGCGAGGACCGCCGCTTCCGCCGCATCAGCGTCGCCGACGGCGATCTCGCCGTCGCCGAATATGCCCTCTGCCTGCAGGAGCGCCGTCGTGTCGCCTTGGTGCGGGCGTTCATGGACGAGGCGACGGAACTCGCCTCATAGCGAAGCCTCGTAACAAAACCGTCAAATAACTTTCATCATCGATCCGCGAAGCGTAGGGTTCAGCAATCATGCACGGCGTAGAAACTCTCCTGAATGTGCTGGGCAGCGTGTGCCTGCTGCTGTGGGGCGTGCGCATGGTCCGCACCGGCCTGACGCGCGCCTTCGGCGCCACGTTGCGCCGCGCCATCGCCGCCTGCTCGCGCAACCGCTTCACCGCGTTCGCCGGCGGCCTCGCCATCACCGGCGTGCTGCAGTCGAGCACCGCGACGGCGCTTCTTCTCTCCTCCTTCGCCGGCCGCGGCCTGATCCCGCTGTCCATCGCGCTCGCGGTCATGCTGGGCGCCGATGTCGGCACCACGATCGCCGCACAGGTGCTGTCGTTCGACCTCGGCTGGGTGTCGCCGTTCGCCATCGGCGCCGGCGTCATCGCCTTCCTGTCGAGCGAGCAGGAAAAATCGCGTCACCTTGGTCGTGTCGCCATCGGGCTCGGCCTGATGCTGCTGTCGCTGAAGCTGCTGGCCGCAGCCACCGGGCCGCTGCGCGAGGCCCCTGCCTTCATGGCAGCACTTGGCGGGCTGCAGGACGAATATGTCATCGCCGTCATCCTGGCGACGCTCCTGACCTGGTTCGTCCATTCGAGCCTGTCGGTCGTGCTCCTGATCATGTCGTTTGCCGCAGGCGGCCTGGTCGAACCCAAGCTCGCCCTGGCCCTGGTGATCGGCGCCAACATCGGCGGCGCGCTGGCGCCCTACATGGCGCAGGCCAGCGCCGATGTGGAAGCCCGACGCGTGCCGCTCGGCAACCTGATCACGCGCGGCATCGTCGGCATCGCGATGCTGCCCTTCCTCGGCCCGGCCCTCGAGGCAATGACCTGGCTCGAGCCTTCGACGACGCGGCTCGCGGTCAACTTCCACACGATGTTCAATATCGCCACCGCGATCCTCTTCCTGCCGCTGATCGACATCGTGGCGTGGCTCTGCCGAAAGCTGCTGCCGGCCCGACCGATCGCCGACGATCCGGCACGCCCCCGTCACCTCGACCCCAACGTGCTCGATTCACCCGCCGAGGCACTGGGCTGCGCCTTGCGCGAGACGCTGAACCTCGGCGACCGGGTGGGCAACATGCTGCGCCAGACCATGGATGTCTTCGAGCGCAGCGACCCCAAGGCGGTGAAGGCGATCGAGGCGGCTGACGACGCCGTCGACCGGCTCCATGAGGCCATCAAGCTCTACCTCATCCAGGTCTCGCGCAACGAGCTCGGCGAGGAAGACGGCAAGCGCTACGTCGAGATCCTGAGCTTCACCATGAATCTCGAGCATGTCGGCGACATCGTCGACAAGAACCTGATGGAACTGGCGGCCAAGAAGATCCGCAACCGCTACGCCTTCTCGCCCGAGGGCATGGCCGAACTCAGGGTCTTCCATGCCCGCGTGCTGGACAATCTGGGGCTGGCGCTGAACGTCTTCACCACGCGTGATATTGCGCTTGCCCGCCGGCTGGTCGCCGAGAAGACGGCCATGCGCGAGGCCGAGGCCCGCGCCGCCGACAGCCACTTCGCCCGCCTGCGCGAGGGCAGGCCGGAATCGATCGAGACCAGCTCGATCCACATGGATGTGATCCGCGACCTGAAGCGCATCAACGGCCACCTGACGACGGTGGCCTATCCGATCCTCGAGGCGGCCGGCGAGCTTGCCGACACCCGCCTCAGGGCGACGCCGGCCGAGCCATCGGGCCAGCCGGCACCCTCGGTCTGATCACTTCTTGGGGTCGGCCTTGCCGTCGTAGCGCTTGGCCCATTCGGCCAGGATGCGCTCGCGGTTGCGGGCCGCCCAGGCGAAGTCGTTCACCATGATGAGCTCGGCCAGGTTCGGCGGCAGGTCCTTGATGGGCTTCGAGAATTCCGGCCGCGCCGCGACCGCCCGGCTCTCGGCATACATCTTCATGGCGGCGTCGGACGCCGCCCAGTCGGCGAGCTTCTTCACCGCCTCGAGATGCGGCGCGCCCTTGACGATGGCAAAGGCGTTCATCTCCCAACCCAGCGCCTTCGTCGGGAACACGATCTCGACCGGCGCGCCCTGGGCCAGCTCACGCGCGGCGCGGATATCGAAGGCGATGCCGACCACGGCTTCGCCGCGGGCCGCCAGCGTCGCAGGCTGCGAGCCGGAGTGGGTGTAGCGCCAGATGTTGGCATGGAGCGCATCCATGAACTTCCAGCCCTCCTCCTCGCCGAAACCTTGCAGCCAGGCCGAGACGTCGAGGAAGCCGGTGCCTGACGACAGCGGGTGCGGCATCACCACCTTGCCCTTGTAGACGGGCTTGGCGAGGTCGGCCCAGCTCTCCGGCTTGGGAATGCCGAGCTTCTTGCCCTCGGCGGCGTTGTAGACGATCGCCGCCACCCAGGCCGAGTTGCCGAACCAGCGCGGCGGCACCGTGGGATCGCGGAACTTGGCCGGTATCTTGGCGAAGCCGGGCGGTGTGTAGGGCATCAATACGTCGGCGTCGGCGAGCTGGCCGAGGCTGGAGGCCGCCACACCCCATACCGCGTCGGCACGCGGATTGGCCTTCTCGGCCAGCAGGCGGGCGGTGATGACGCCGTTGGCGTCGTGCACCCAGCGGATGGTGACGCCGGGCACGTCCTTCTCGAAGGCCGCCTTGTAGGGGCCGAGGTCTTCCTTTTCGTAGGAGGTGTAGACGATCACTTCCTGGGCCGATGCTGCCCCCACAATGACCAATGACGCGGCCAGCGACGCCGCCAGCAACGATGCGATGAAACGCATGTCCACTCCCCTACAACTTGATGCGTGCCCCCGCAGGATCGTAGGGGCATCGCAGCGATACTTTTGCCGCCAGGCGCGTGCCAGCGAGATCGACCTCGAAGCGGCCGGCGTCGAGCCAGGCGGCATCGATGCCCGCGCCGTCCGCGCGCTTCACGTAGCCCATGCCGACCGACGCGCCGATCGTATGGCCGTAGCCCGCCGAGGTGAGGTCGCCCACCGGCTTGCCGTCACGCAGCAGGGCCTCGCCGCCCCACAGCAGCGGTTCGCCGTCCTGCAGCACCACGGAGACCAACCGGCGCGCCAGTGGCCTGGCCTTGGCATCGACCAGCGCCTTCTGGCCGATGAAGCCGCCGGGCTTGTCGAGCTTCACCGCCCAGCCGAGACCG
Source organism: Reyranella sp. (assembly GCA_030681635.1). Classification (GTDB taxonomy): domain Bacteria; phylum Pseudomonadota; class Alphaproteobacteria; order Reyranellales; family Reyranellaceae; genus Reyranella. Next base: position 2,189 of record JAUXRT010000145.1, on the reverse strand, counting down.
GCCTGGAACGGCGTGTCGTCGGGCGTAAGTTCGCGGCCCCAGGCACGGTAGCCCTTCTCCAGCCGCAGCGTCTCGACGGCGTAGTAGCCGGCATCGCGCAGGCCGAATTCGACCCCGGCCTCATGCAGGGTCTCGAACACCGTCGCGGCAAACTCGACCGGCACATAGAGCTCCCAGCCGAGTTCGCCCATGTAGGTGCGGCGCGAGGCCAGCACGGTGGCATGGCCGATGCCGATTTCGCGGATGGTGGCGAAGGGGAAGGCTTCGTTGGAGAAGTCGGCGCGACTCACCGATTGCAGCAGCGCGCGGCTCCGCGGCCCCATCACCGACAGCACGGTCCAGGCCGCCGTCACGTCGGTCAGGGTGGCGTGCGCATCCCCGGACATGTGGCGGCCGATCCAGTCGGCGTCGCGCGTCGGCTGGGCCGAGCCGGTCACGATCATGAACCGGTCGCGGGCAAGGCGCGCGATGGTGAGGTCGCTCTCGAAAGTGCCGCGATCGTTCAGCAGCCCGGTATAGACGGTGCGGCCTACCGGCACGGCGATGTCGTTGGCGGAAAGGTGTTGCAGCACCTTCTCGGCATCGCGACCCTGCATCAGGAACTTGCCGAACGAGGTCTCGTCGACCACCGTGACGCCTTCGCGGGTGGCGCGATGCTCGGCCGCGACATGGCCGAACCATTCGCCCCGGCCCCAGCCATACTGCATGTTCGGCGACTTGCCGATGCCGGCAAACCAGTTCGGCCGCTCCCAGCCCATCTTGTTGCCGAACCAGGCGCCGCGGGCTTTCAGGCGATCATAGAGCGGCGAGCGGCGGAACGGCCGGCCGCTCTCCTGCTCGCGCTGCGGCCACGGCATCTTGTAGTGCAGCCCGAGCGTCTCGGCGACGCGAGCGCGCAGCCAGGAATCGTTGCCGTGGAATCCCGCGAAGCGGCGGATGTCGACCGGCCACAGATCCATGGTGGGCTCGCCCGCCACGATCCATTCGGCCAGCGCCATGCCGGCGCCGCCGGAACTGGCGATGCCCATCGAGTTGAAGCCGGCCCCGACGAAGAAGCCGCGCAGGTTCGGGGCCTCGCCCAGGATGTAGTTGAGATCGGGCGTAAAACTTTCCGGGCCGTTCATGAACGTCTTGATGCCGGTCTTCTCCAGCGCCGGGACGCGGATCAGGGCATTGTCCATCAGGATCTGGAACTGGTCCCAGTCGTCCGGCAGCATGCCGAATTCGAAGTCGTCGGGAATGACGTCCTTGTTCCACGGCTTGGCCTCGGGCTCGAAACCGCCCATCAGCAAGCCGCCGACCTCCTCCTTGAAGTAGATGTAGCCGTCGGGATCGCGCATCACCGGCAGGTCGCGCGGCACGTTCTCCATCTTTTCCGTCACGATATACATGTGCTCGCAGGAATAGAGCGGCACCGTGACCCCGACCATGCGCCCGACCTGGCGCGCCCACTGGCCGCCGCAGTTGACCACGATCTCGGCGGTGATCGGACCTTCGGTCGTCTGCACGCCGGTGACTCTCCGTCCCGTTGGGCCATCTTCAGTATCGATCGAGGTGACCCGCGTCTTCTCGAAGATGCGGACACCGCCGTTGCGCGCCCCCTTGGCCAGCGCCTGCGTGATGTCGGTCGGATTGGCCTTGCCGTCGCCTGGCAGCCACACCGCCCCCACCAGATCGTCGGTGCGCATGATGGGGTATTTGTCGCCGGCCTCCTTGGGGGTCAGCGGCTCGCAGGCGACACCCTGGGCATTGGCCATGGCCACCGAGCGGCGCAGCAACACCATGCGCTCCTCGGTGCGCGCCACAGACAGCGATCCGCACTGCTTCCAGCCGGTGGCGAGGCCGGTCTCGGCCTCGAGCTTGGCGTAGAGATCGGTGCTGTAGCGGATCAGGCGTGTCAGGTTCTGATAGCTGCGGAGCTGGCCCACGAGTCCGGCGGCATGCCAGGTCGTGCCGCCGCTCAGCCGCCCCTGCTCCAGCAACACCACATCCTTCCAGCCGAGCTTGGCCAGGTGATAGGCGGTCGAGCAGCCCATGATACCGCCACCGATGATGACGACGCGGGCCTGGGTGGGGAAATTCGGCGCCATGTCAGAGCCGGCCGCTCACGGCCGCGTCGTACATCTTGCGCATTTCAGGCACCCCCGCTTTCACCGGATTGCCGCCGGCCGTCGGATCGACCGCAGCCA
>JAUXRT010000138.1 GCA_030681635.1 Reyranella sp. | reverse complement strand
CGGCTGGAGCGGCGAGCCGACGCCCGACGGCGGCCTCGCCTTCAGCCGCCGCCTGCGCGGCGTCAACGAGCGCCATGTCATCGATGGTCCCCTGGTCAAGAGCGCCGAGGCGCGCAAGCTCGACGGACTCGCGCTCGAGCTGCAGTCGGTCTACCAGCGGCCCGGCCTGTTCATCGCCAAGGAAAAAGAGACGCAGATCTTCTCGCCCACCGAGCTGTTTGCCGCCGTGGTCGAGGCCGGCCGCCGCGGCGTCACCATCCAGCGCTACAAGGGCCTGGGCGAGATGAACCCCGACCAGCTCTGGGAGACGACGCTCGACCCCGAGGCGCGGACGCTCCTGCAGGTCCGGATCAACCATGCCGACGAGGCCGACGAGATCTTCTCGACCCTGATGGGCGACGTGGTCGAACCGCGCCGCGAGTTCATCCAGGAGAACGCCCTGAAAGTCGCCAACCTCGACGTCTGAGGGCGCTTTTCCAGACACCATCTGTCTGGATTCTGTCTGTCTGGAAATTCGGAAAACGCCAGCCCGGCTGGAACCAACGATTCTTTTCAACGCAGGCCCGAATCGCGGACCTGTCCGGAAAGTCGAAGCCGGAAAAGACACGGCCCGCGCCGGAAATCCGGGCGGGCCGTGGCGGCGCACTTTCGCCAACCTAGCGGAAAACTACCACAAAATCTGCGGAACTTGCAACTAGTTGTTTTAGGGTGTAGGGAACCAGTGACGGGCAAGGACACTTCGCGGCATCCGGGTCATGCGGTTCGAAGACTCTCCGTGCCGCCGATGAATGGTGTTCATTACTACGCCCCATAGTCGGACGGCGGCCGCTCCTTGCGGTAGGCCTTCAGGACCAGATGATCGAGCGAGGCCGGGCCCGGCCCGGCGATGCCGAGCCAGGCGAACATTACGAAATAGGCCACTTCCTCGAAGCCGAGAAACGTCTCGAGCGAATCGATTTGCGCCGCCTTGGCCGAAACGATCGCCACCGCCATCACGATCATCATCGGCACCGCCGCAAAGCGCGTGAGCAGACCGGCCAGCAGCAGGATGCCGCAGACGAGTTCCACGCCGGAGGCAAACGGCGCCATGATCTCCGGTGCGGGAATCCCCCACTCCCGGAAATTCTGCACCATGCGCGGCACGATCTGCAATTTCTGCCAGCCGCTCCACAGAAACACCCAGCCAACCACGATCCGCGCGGCAAGCGGCGCCGCCCAGGTGAAGTAGCCCGCGACGGTCCTCGACCAGTCGTAGAAGATGATGATTATCGTGTTCATGTGTGGCTCTTCCAAACGATTGCTCGCGATGGCCTCGGGGCCATCTGCGCCAAGAAGTATTTTGGGACAGTCGATCCAGAAAAGAGCCATCGCGCACCGGGGGAATGGTGCGCGATGGCGGAGTCCGACCTAGGGGACGATCTTGCCGCCCTTCGCGGCGCACTCTGCGCCATCCTTGGCGGGCGTGAAGCCCTGGCCCTTGCAGGCGTTCTGGCCTTTGCAGGCGTTGCTCGCGCCCTTGCAGGCGCTCTGACCCTTGCAAGCATTAGTGCCGCCACAATGGATGCTCTGGGCATGCGCCGCGGTGACGAAGGCGGTCGCCGCGAAGACCGACGCCGCAGTAGTGAGAAGAGTACGCTTGGTCATGATCGACTCCCTGGTTGTGCGCCCGGAAAGGACGCAGGGAAGAAGCTATGTAGTTTCGCCGCACACCATCCAATCACCCTTCGGCTACCGAAGGAGCACAACCGGTAAAGATTTGGTGAGAGTCTCTATTTTGTAGCGTTCGTTCCAAATAAGTGGTTGACTATGCCATGGCCCGCCACAAAGCCTTCGATGAAGACCGCGCCCTCGATCTGGCCGTCGATTGTTTCTGGCATCGCGGCTACGAAGGCACGTCGGTGCGCGATCTCGCCGAGTCGATGGGGATCGGCAGCGCCAGTCTTTACAATGCCTATGGCGACAAGCGCGCCCTCTTCACCCGCTCGCTCGAACGCTACGCCAACCGCTCCATGCGCGAACGCATTGCGCGCCTGGAAGCAAATCACCAGTCGAAGGAAGCGATTGTCGCCTTCATTGCCGAGATCATCGATCGTTCGGTCAAGGACCCTGACCGCAAGGGCTGCCTGTTGGTAAACTCGGCGCTCGACGTGGCGCCGCACGATCGGGAGATCGGCAAGGTCGTGGGCCGCTATCTCGGCGAGATTCGGGCCTTCTTCCATCGCAACCTCACGGCAGCGCGCCGTGCCGGCCGCCTGCCCAAGCGACTCGACCTCGAGGAAACCTCGGACCATCTGCTGGGCGTGCTGCTCGGCATCCGCGTGCTGGCGCGCACGGGAGCCCGGCGCAAGCTGCTGGAAGGGGTGGCGCAGCCAGCGCTCGATTTGCTCGAGACCCGACAATGATCGAGCATCTCAACGGAGAGGCATTAAAGGCGCTGCCCGACGACGCCCCCGTGGTCATGCTGAACCTGATGCGCTTTCGCGAGCAATCGCTCGATGGCAATGGCAGTGGCCGGGACGCCTACCTGCGCTACAGCGCGCTCGCCATCAAGCTGATCAAGGCGCAAGGCGGCACGATCATCTGGACGGGTGACGCCGAGGCTGTGGCGCTGGGTGTGCCAGACCGGCACCGCTGGGATTACGTCGCCCTGGTTCGCTATCCCTCCCGCGCCGCGTTCCTCACGATGATGGAGTCGACCGGGTACGCGACGGCCAATGTCGAGCGTGAGAACGGCTGCACCGACCACGCCATCATCGCCGCGCGCGAGACCTATCGGAAGTTCGGGTAAGGAGTACGTCGTCATGGTGAAGCGTCTCAGCGACATGCCGGAAGTCGAAGCCAACCATCTCCGGCGCATCGAATGCCCGACTTACGAGGACACGCCGGCCCTTGCCGGCAAGCCGCTGCGGGAGCGGAGAGTCGCGCTGATCTCGACGGCGGGACTGCACAAGCGCGGCGACCGGCCGTTCCGGCCCGGCGACGGCAGCTATCGCGTCATCCCGGCGGAAACGCCGGCGCGCGACCTCGTCATGAGCCACATCTCGGTGAATTTCGACCGCACTGGCTTCCAGCAAGACCACAATGTCGCCTTCCCGATTGACCGGCTGCGCGAGCTGGTGGCCGAGGGTGTCGTGGGCTCGATGGCATCGGTCCACTATTCCTTCATGGGCGCCTTCCCGCCCGCTGCGGCCGAGCCGCATGCCCAACACCTCGCCGGCCTGCTGAAGCAGGATGGCGTCGATGCGGCTCTGCTCGTTCCGGTTTGACCCGCCTGTACGCGCGCCGTGGGCGCGCTGGGCCACTTCCTCGAACGCCAGGGCATTGCGACCACCGGCATCAGCCTGGTGCGCGAGCACACCGAAACCATCCGTCCGCCACGCGCCCTCTGGGTGACGTTCGAACTGGGCCGGCCGCTCGGCATCCCCGACGATCCGGGTTTCCAGCGCCGCGTGCTGCGGGCGGCCGCGGAGCTGCTGGACCGCACCGACGGACCCCTGATCGCCGACTATCCCGAGAACGTGGCCGAAGCCACCGACTTCACCGGCTGGGCCTGCCCGATCAACCTCGCACCGGCTTCCGTCGACACGCTGGCGGCCGAGATCGATCGTCTGGCAACCTGGCACGACCAGGCCGTCGCCCGCACCGGCCGCACGACCATAGGCGTCTCGGGTCTCGACATGCCGGCCGCCGGGGCGCTGTTGTCGTCCGCGTTGCAGGGTGACCTGCCGATGGCGCAAGCACTCAAGGAGGCCGTTGACGACCTGCGTGCCTACTATCTCGAGTCGGCATCGGCCTTTCCCGATCCCGGCTCGCCCGCGATGCGCAAGGCCTGGCTATGGGACGAGACGCGGTTCGGCAAGGCACTGCTCGACTTGCAGCCCAAGCTCGCCGCAAGCGCCGATCCGCAGCACAAGATCCTGGCCAACCTGACCCTGATTCCGGCGACTGAGCGGCACCGGCTGGCGAAGACCTAATTCACCCGCTTGCCTAAAGCACCATCTGCGTCTGGGTGACGACCGCCACCAGCTTGCCCTCGGCCGTGGTGATGCGGGTGGTCCAGACCATGGTGCGCCGGCCGCGATGGATCGGCGTGGTCTCGCCGATCACCGTGGTGCCGACCGGCGCCGGGCCCACGAAGTTGGTCTTGCTCTCGATCGTGGTCGTGCCCTTGCCCTCGGGCAGGTTGAGCACGGTGGCGGCGGCGCCCAGCGTGTCGGCAAAGGCCATGACCGCGCCACCGTGCAGTATGTCGGGCCGCGTGCAGAGCTCGGGCCGGACGACCATCTCGGCCACGACCCGCGTTTCGCTCGCGGCGGTGAACTTCAGCCCCAGCACCTGGGCGAAGGGTAGCTTGACGTCGTTCAGGAACTGAAGCTTGTCCATTTTCTCACATCCCTAGTTGGCGGCGCTCATCTTGCGCAGGCCGAGATACTCCAGGATGGCGAGATCGGCCACGATCGCCGCCAGCACGACGATGCCCGCGATGCCGGCCGTGGTCCACGATGCCGGCAACGCCAGCACCGCTGCGCTGCCGGCCACCCAGGCGATGTCGGCGACGAAGATGAACCGGGCCCAGCCCTGCGGCAGTTCGGGCCGCGAGGCAATCCAGGCGCAGAGCGCGCCGAAGGCCACGACCCCCACGCCTAAAAGCTCGAACAGGATGGCCAGGTCGAGGCCGAGGACCGACACGGGCGCATCGGTGGCCGCCCGGGCGAACGGCCCGGCGAAGACCGCCAGCGCGGCGCCGGAGATGACGGAGAAGGCGGCGTTGCCCCAGAGCGTGCGGCGGAGCAGGCGATCGGATGAAACGGTCATGACGTCCTCCTTGTGGTTGCGGACGCCCCGGAGATCGCATCCGGCCGCCTTGCCCTCAATTACGCACGAGGTAATCGGCGGAGCCGCGGCCCGGTGCTAGGGTTTGGCCCATGATGAACACTCCCTCCGTTTCCGCCGCCGTTTCGCCCGACCTGTTCGGCCCCATGCTGCGCACCTGGCGCCGCCGCCGCGGCGCCAGCCAGCTGGCGCTCGCCCTGCAATCCGGCGTGTCGCAACGCCACGTCAGCTTCCTCGAATCGGGCCGCGCCAAGCCCAGCCGCGAGATGGTGGTGCAGCTCACCACCGCCCTCGACGTGCCGCTGCGCCAGCGCAACGCCATGCTGCTGGCGGCGGGCTTCGCGCCGGTCTACCGCGAGAGCAACCTCGCCGCGCCCGAGCTGGTGCCGGTGCGCCAGGCGATCGACCGCATGCTGAAGCAGCAGGAGCCCTACCCGGCCGTCGTGATCGACCGGCTGTGGAACCTGCTGCAGGCCAACGAGGCGGCGCAGGCCTTCACCGTGTTCCTGTTTGAAGGAGCACCACCGCCGGTGCCGCCCGGCAAGCAGGCCAACCTGCTGCGCTGGCTGCTCGATCCCACGGCGCTGCGGTCCAAGCTCGCCAACTGGGAGGAGGTCGCGCGCCATCTCGTGTCGACCACCTATGCGGAGATCCTGGCCGACGGCGGCGAGCCCAAGGCGCTGGCCTTCATCGAAGAGGTGATGGCCTTTCCCGGTGTGCCGGCCTC
>JAUXRT010000128.1 GCA_030681635.1 Reyranella sp. | reverse complement strand
GGCCAGCATCACGACATGTTCCCGTTGCACGTCTGGATGACCGGCAGCGGCACGCAGTTCAACATGAACGTGAACGAGGTGATGTCCAACCGCTGCTGCCAGATCGCGGGCACGCCGCTCGGCAGCAAGAAGCCGGTTCATCCCAACGACCACGTCAACATGAGCCAGTCGTCCAACGATTCCTTCCCGGCGGCGATGTACATCGCGGCGGCGGTGAACGTGACGGCACGTCTGGTGCCGTCGGTGACGGCGCTGCGCGATGCCATCGACGCCAAGGCCAAGGCATGGCACGACATCGTCAAGATCGGCCGCACCCATATGCAGGATGCCACGCCGATCACCCTGGGCCAGGAATGGTCGGGCTATGCCGGCATGCTGTCGGACGACCTCGACCGGCTGAAGGACGCGCTGAAAGGTGTCTATCATCTGGCGCTGGGCGGCACCGCCGTCGGCACCGGCATCAACGCGGCGCCGGGCTTTGCCGAGGCTTCGGCCGCGGAAATCGCCAAGCTCACCAAGCTGCCGTTCATCACGGCGCCCAACAAGTTCACGGTGCAGGGCTCGCACGACGCGCTGGTCCAGCTCTCGGGCACGCTCCGGACGCTCGCCGTCTCGCTCTACAAGATCGCCAACGACATCCGCCTGATGTCGTGCGGCCCACGCGCCGGCTTCGCCGAGCTGGAAATCCCGGAGAACGAGCCCGGCTCCTCGATCATGCCGGGCAAGGTCAACCCGACCCAGTGCGAGGCGCTGACCATGCTAGCGGTCCAGGTGATGGCCAATGATGTGGCGGTCGGCATGGGCGGCGCCGGTGGCTACCTGGAAATGAACGTCTACAAGCCGCTGATGATCTACAACATCGCGCATTCGATCACCTTGATCACCGACGGCTGCACCAACTTCCGCAAGTTCCTGGTCGAGGGTACCAAGCCCAACCTCAAGAAGATCAAGGAGTACGTCGACCGTTCGCTGATGCTGGTGACGGCGCTGGCGCCGGTGATCGGCTACGACAAGGCTTCCAAGATCGCCCACTACGCCATGGACAACGACCTGACGCTGAAGGCCGCCGCCCTCAAGCTGGGTTTCGTGACCGAGGCCGAGTTCGACAAGGTGGTCGATCCGAAGAAGATGGTCAGGCCCTACGTCGCCACCGAGTAATCGCGGCTATCGCTCGACCATCCACTTGCGGTCGCTGATGAACCGCGCTGCGGCCAGGCCCAGTGCCATGGCGCCGACGATGAACCCGCAGGTGCCGCCGGCCTCGATGGCGGACAGCACGTCGCCCTGGTTGAAGAAGACGACGGTGTGGAAGGCATAGATGCCGGGCGTCATGATGATGATGCTGGGCACGGTGAGGACGATGCGCGGCACACCCATGCCGGAGCGCACCAGGGAGGCCAGCAGACCCACGGCCAGGGCGCCCAGGAACGTCGCGGGCGGCAACTGCATGCCGACGTCGTGCAGCCACAGGCGAAGCTCGTTGCCCAGCAGGGCGAGGCACCCGACGACCAGCACGGTGCGTGGCGAACTGTTGTAGAGAACGGCAAAGCCGCAGCCGCCAGCGAAGCTCGCGACGGCGCGCAGCAGCAGGGTGACGCCTTCGATGTCTCGTATCGCGGGCTCGGAAGAGAGGGCGGTAAGGCCGGCAATGGCCACCACGGCGGAGAGGCCGAACGCGGCGGCCAGCAGGACGATGATGCCATAGGCGAGCCGGGCCAGCCCGGCCACGGTCTGGTGCTGCAGCAGGTCGAGCAGCGAGGCGACCAGCGGGAAGCCGGGCACGAGGAAAAGCACCGACGAGACGAGGCCCACCGCATGGTTCGGCCCGAAGTCGGTGCCGGCAAAGCTCACCACCAGCAGGCAATAGAAGCCTGATGCCAGGATCGCGCAGAGCGCCGTGACGGCATATTGGTTGAGCCGCCGGCGGAACATCAGGCTGCGCGCAAGCTGGCCGAGACTGCCCGCCGCGATGGCTGCGGCAATTCCCAGGAGGTCGCCGCCGTTCAGATAGCAGAAGGCGCCGGACGCCAGGCCCATCGCCAGGGCAACGACGAGGATCGAGTTGAACGGCGGCGCCTTTTCGATGGCATCGAGCCCTGAAGCGAGTTCGGCCGTGGTCAGGCCAGGCCGACTGTCGCGGGCGAGGCGCTCGAGCGCGCCGATGCGGCTGGCATTGATGCCGAGCGGGGCGATCTCGATCGCCGTCGTCACGACCTCCGCGCCGCGCCGGACCGTGGCGGTCATGCCGTCGATCGTCACGTGCAGGGCCAGCGAGTCGATCGCCATGTTCGCAGCGAGCATGCCCATCGATTCGCGGACACGAAACACCGTGTCGCCGGCGCGCAGCATCATCGCGCCAAAACGCAGCAGGCCGTCGAGGGCCTCGTCGAGGGGCGGAAGGGCGGCGGTCAAGCGACCTGCAGCTTCAGGACTTCCGCCGTCTCGGCCCGCACGCGCGCGCAGAGCGCGGCGTCTTCCTTGAGGTTGTGGCCGTAGGAGGGGATCATTTCCTTCAGCTTCGGCACCCAATGGCCGACGAGCTGCTCGTGGAAGCAGTTCTCCAGCATATGGACCATGATCCAAACCGCGGTCGAGGCGCCGGGCGAGGCGCCGAGCAGGGCCACGATCGAGGAATCGGCCGAGGCCACGATCTCGGTGCCGAACTCCAGCTTGCCGGTGTGGGCGGTGTCCTTCTTGATGATCTGGACGCGCTGGCCCGCGACGTCGAACTCCCAGTCGGATTCCTTCACGTTGGGATAGAAGTCACGCAGCGCCTTGAAGCGATGGCTGTTGCTCTGCAGCACCTGACCGACCAGATATTCCTCCAGCGGGAAGTTGTCCCGCGCCACGGCCAGCAATGGCAGGAAGTTGTCGGGTCGGAGCGACATCGGCAGGTCGAACAGCGAGCCGTGCTTCAGGAACTTGGTCGAGAATCCGGCATAGGGGCCGAACAGCAGCCAGCGCTTGCCGTCGATGATGCGGGTGTCGAGATGGGGCACCGACATCGGCGGGGAGCCCTGGGCTGCCATGCCGTAGACCTTTGCGGCGTGGCGCTCGGCCACCTCGGGCTTGCCGCAACGCAGCCAGATGCCGCTCACCGGGAAGCCCGCGAAGCCCTTGGCTTCCGGGATGCCCGACTTCTGCAGCAAGGTGAGGGCCGCGCCGCCGGCGCCCAGGAAGACGTAGTGGGTGTGGATCGTCCGCTTCTCGCCGGTCGCCT
>JAUXRT010000119.1 GCA_030681635.1 Reyranella sp. | reverse complement strand
GGGCTGGGCGGCGCGCGCGAGCTTGTCGGCCGGGACCTGGAAGCCCGCATCGACCATGCCCAGCGGCTGGAAGAGGCGGGCCGACAAGGCCTCCCCGAGCTTCTTGCCGTCGATCACCTCGACCAGGCGGCCCAGCACATCGGTCGACACGCCGTATTCCCAGCGCGCACCCGGCGAGAATTTCAGCGGCAGGGTCGAGAGCTTGGCCACGAACTCCTCGTTGGTCATGCCGCGGTCGCCGATCTTCGCGTCGACATAGGCGGCGTTGACCAGCGACGTGCCGCGCGCCCCGTAGGTCAGACCCGAGGTGTGGCGCAGCAGGTCCTGCACCGTCATCGCCCGCTCCGGGTCGCTGAGATGCAGCACCGGCCGGCCGTCGGCGCCGGGCTTCTCGGTGCCGACCTTCATCTTGCCGATCTCGGGCAGGAACCTCGCCACCGGATCGTTGATTTGCAACTTGCCTTCCTCGACCATCTGCATGACCGCGACGCTCACGATCGGCTTGCTCATGGAATAGATGCGGAAGATCGAGTCGGGCTTCATGGCATCGCCCACCGCGAGATCGCGCTTCCCGAGCGTCGCCTGCCAGGCGATCTTGCCGCGCCGCGCCACCAGCATCACCGCACCCGGCACCAGCCCAGAATCGACGTGCTTCTGGGTCACTTCCTCGAGGCGCTTGAGCTGTGCCGAGGAGAGGCCCACCTCCTCCGGCGTGGCCGCGCGCGGCAGCGCCGGCCCTTCGGCATGAGCGGTCGTGACGAACGCCAGAAGCACAAACGCGGACAGTGCCGGACGAAGACCGTTCATGTGCGTTTCTCCCCAGATGTTGCCCACACCATAGCCGCGGTCACGGCATTCAAACAGCTCCGGGTGGCACGTCCTTCAGCTTCCGCCCTTCAGCTTCCGCAAGTTGGCGATCGGCACCGGTCGCGCCATGCCGCGGAGTTCACGTTCGCCCAGGTCGTCGACCTCGGCCACACCCTCCGCCGCGGCGGCCAGCCGGCCACTCACCAGCACCTGGCCGTCGGCGGCCTCGGCGCAGAGCCGGGCCGCCAAGTTCACGACGGCACCGATCGCCGTATAGTCGAAACGATCCTCGAAGCCGATGCGGCCCAGGGTGGCGTAGCCCTGGGCCATTCCGATGCCGAAACCCAGGCGATGGCCGCGCCGATTCCAGCCCAGGCTCAGCACGGCCACGGCATCGCGCATCTCGAGCGCCAGCCGGGCGGCACGATCCGGTGCATCGGGGCAAGGCAGCGGATCGTTGAAGAACACCAGCATGCCGTCACCGGTGAAGCGGTCGAGCGTGCCCTCGTACTTGCGGATCAGCGGGCCGATCGCGCCGTGGTACTCGGCCAGCAGCGCCATGATATCCTCGGGCTCGGCGGTCTCGGAAAAGCTCGTGAAACCACGCAGATCGCAGAACATCGCCACGATCTCACGCCGGTGATTCTCCAGCATCTTCTCGTCGCCTGCCGAGATGATCGCCTGCGCGAGCTGCGGCGCCAGGAAGCGGCGCAGGCGGCCGACGCGCTCGAGTTCTTCGACCTGCTCGCCGACCCGCGTCGCCAGCTCGCCACGCTGCGTCTCGACCTGGTCGTGCAGCGCCTTGATGCGCAGCATGGCGCGCACCCGGGCGATCAATGCACCGTGATCGATCGGCTTGGTGAGGTAGTCGTCGCCGCCGGCATCGAGGCCAGCCACCACGTCCTTCTGGCTGGCCTTGGCCGTCACCAGGATGACGGGGATGAACGGCAGGGTCGCATCGGCCTTGAGCCGGCGCACGACCTCGAGCCCGTCGATCTTGGGCATCATGATGTCGAGCAGGATCAGGTCGGGCAGCGCCTCGCGCGTGACCGCCAATGCCTGCTCGCCGTCCTCGGCCACGACGACCTCATAGCCCAGGCTTTCCAGGCGCATGCGCAGGATCTCGACATTGTCGGCGACGTCGTCGACGACCAGGATTCGGGCAGGATCGCGCATCTAGGAACCCAGGATCTCGCGAACCTTGGCCAGCATCTGGCGCGGGCTATAAGGCTTGGCGATGTAGTCGTTGCAGCCGGCGGCGCGCGCCTTCTGCTCGTCGCCCGACAGCGCGTAGGACGTCACCGCCACGATCGGGATCGCGGCCAGCGCCGGATCGGCCTTTATGCGCCGCGTCGCCTCGTAGCCGTCGAGCACCGGCATCTGGATATCCATCAGGATCAGGTCGGGCCGGTGCTCGGCGGCCATGGCGACGCCCTGGGCGCCATCATGCGCCTCGACCATCTCGTAGCCGGCCATGCCCAGGAGGTCGCGCAGGATCTGGCGATTGTCCTCGGTATCCTCGACGACCAGGATCTTCTTGCTCATTCGGCGGCATCCTTTATCGGCGCGACGTTGATCGGGACCGACACCTTGAAGGTCGAGCCCTTGCCCACCTCGGACTCGACGGAGATGCGGCCGCCATGCAGCTCGACGATCTTGCGCGAGATCGACAGGCCAAGGCCGGTGCCGCCTTTCTTGCGCGTGCTGGTGTTGTCGACCTGCTGGAACTCCTCGAACACACGCGCCTGGTCGGCGGGCGCGATGCCGAGGCCGGTATCGACCACCGACAGCTCGAAGCGGTCGCCGGCCTGCGCGGCGCGGACCTCGACCGAGCCCTGGTCGGTGAACTTGATGGCGTTGCCCACGAGATTGAGCAGCACCTGGGTGAGCCGCCGCGCGTCGCCGGTGCCGGTCGGCAGGCCCGGCGCCACGGCCGAGCCCAGGCCGATGCCCTTGGTGCGGGCCAGCGACTCGGTGGCCGACAGCACGGTGGCCACCATGTCGGCGACGCTGTAGGGCTCGACGGTGAGCGCAAGCTGGCCCGCCTCGATCTTGGACAGGTCGAGCACGTCGTTGATCAGGCCGAGCAGATGGCGGCCGTTGTTCTGCACCCGCTCCAGCACGCCCGCCGCCTTCTCGCCCACTTCGCCATAGAGCCCGTCGGCCATCATCTCGGTGTAGCCGATGATGGCATTGAGCGGCGTGCGCAGCTCGTGGCTCATGTTGGCCAGGAACTGCGACTTGTGCTGGCTCGCGACCTCGAGCTGGCGGCTCTTCTCCTGGATCTCGGTGAACAGCCGCAAGTTCTGGATGGCGATGACGGCCTGGTCGGCGAACGTCTGCAA
>JAUXRT010000103.1 GCA_030681635.1 Reyranella sp. | reverse complement strand
ACCTGACCGAGAACCAGAACCGGCCGTTGAACGTCCGGTCGCGCCGCAGGAGGGCCTGCCAGCTCGTGTCCGGATCGGGGAGGGTGGCGGTGGCGAGAGCCAAGGTGGGAAGTGCCAGAGGGTGTTGGGTCATGGCGCCATCAAAGCACCAGGACCCAACCTGCTCTATCCGGCTGCGGCCGGCAATTTTATCTCGATGGGAGGTTAGGCCCAGAAGCCCTTGGTGGCCTCGTGGCGCGCCGCGCCCCGGTCGAGCCCGATGTCGCGCAGGAGGCGCTCATCGAGTTCGGCGAGCTGGCGTCGCGAACGGGCAAGTTCGGCTCGGGTCATGACGGCCTCGACACCGACCACAACTGCACCGGCCATCAGCGCGACAGCGCGGCCGAGAGAGAAGGAGGAGGCATCGGTACGGGCGAAAGCCCGTACACTGGACAGGGTCGACATGACTTAGCTCCGTTAAAGGCGGTAAAGCTCGAAGGAGCTTCTTGAGCCTCGTTTCTTCAGTATATTTGCTATATAATGAGCCTAATTTCAAAGGATGAAACCTCGGGGGAGGCCTAGAATAATTATGGTCGGCTGTCTCATATGAGCCGCTCTCAACTGCCGCTCAACGCGCTCCGCGCCTTCGAGGCGGCCGCCCGCCACGCCAGTTTCACGCATGCCGCCGAGGAGCTGCATGTGACCCAAGCTGCGGTAAGCCATCAGGTGAAGGCGCTCGAGGAAAGACTCGGCGTGGCGCTGTTCGTGCGCCGGCCGCGCGGGCTCGAGATCACCAGCGAGGGGGCAGCGCTGCTGCCCGACCTGCGCGATTCCTTCGACCGCATGACCAACGCGCTGGAACGGGTCGGCCGCAAGGCCAACTCCGGCACGCTGAACGTCAGCCTGGTGACGACCTTCGCGCTGGGCTGGCTGGCGCCGCGTCTGCATCGCTTCCAGACCAAGCATCCCGAGATCGAGGTGCGCATGACGACGACCCAGCGGCGGGTCGATTTCGCGCGCGAGGATTTCGACTGCGCCATCCGCTTCACCGTGCAGCCCGAGCCCGATGTGCACGCCACGCGCCTTTTCAGCGACGTGCTGACGCCGCTGTGCGGCAAGCGCTACCGCGACAAGCTGAAGACCCTGGAAGATCTCAAGCGCGTGCCCTTCATCGACATGACCTACGATCCCGAATGGGCGATCTGGCTGCGCGCCGTCGGCATGGGCGACTTCAAGCCCAAGCGCGTGCTCACGTTCGATTCGACCATGATCGCGGTGGAGGCGGCGATGGAGGGCGCGGGCGTCGCCGTCGGGCCGCCGCAGCTCTTCCGCGAGGAGCTGGCGTCGGGCCGGCTGTTCCAGCCGTTCCCGCAGATCGTCGACAGCGGCAAGGCCTGGTGGTTCGTCTGTCCGCCGGCCTCGGTGGGCCGGCCCAAGACGCGCGCCTTCGAGGATTGGCTGGTCGAGGAACTCAGCGCCCCGCAGGCGCGATCCGGCCGGCCAACCCTTGCTGCGACCGGGCGCCGCTGACCGGCCCACAAAAAAACTAATCCAGACGACGAACGGGCCGACAAAGGGCGAGACCGCGTTATTCGCTCTGGGCTAAAAGAGCCCCCATGAATTTGTTCCGTCGCGCACGAGGCGTCCTCGCAGGCTCGCCGGACGCTCCCGCGTCCCGCAGCTACACATTGGGTGAGATCGAAATCGGCAGCCCCTGGGCGCGCGCGTCATCGGTCGATGCCAGCTTCGCCGGTGGCTATTTCACCTTTGCCAACAAGGGCGCGACGCCGGATCGGCTGGTCACCGCCACCAGCCCCGCGGCAGAGCGGATCGAGATCCATGCCATCAAGGTGGTGGGCCCCGATCTCAAGATGCGCGAACGCGAGGGCGGACTCGCCATTTCGGCCGATACCACGCTGACCCTGAAGCCGCGCGGCTACCATCTGCTGCTGACCGGCCTCAAGAAGCCCTTGCAGGAAGGCGAGCGCATCGCCGTCACCCTGACCTTCGAGGCTGCCGGCACCCTCGACATCGAATGCGTCGTCGCAGCCCCCGGTCCGGTCGGCCAGCTCACGCTCTGATCCGGGGGCGTCAGCCGGGATAGGGGTGCGTTCCGCCGAAAGCGTCCTCGATTCTCATCGCGTCGGGATCGTCGCCGAGATAGGCGGGACCGATCGGCACCTTGCCGTGGCCGCCCGGCACATCCAGCACATAGGTCGGCTGGGCGAGGCCCGAGAGACGGCCGCGCAGGGCCTTCATCAGGGCCTGGCCCTTCTCGATGGTGACGCGGAAATGGCCGGTCCCGCGCACCAGGTCGGGATGATGCAGGTAGTAGGGTTTTACCCGGGCCGTCACCAGCGCGCGCATGAGCTGGTCCAGCGACTCGACATCGTCGTTCACGCCGCGCAGCAGCACGGTCTGGCCCATCAGGGGAATGCCTGAATCGGCCAGACGCGCCAACGCCGAGCGCGCTTCCGAGGTGAGTTCGCGGGCGTGGTTGCAGTGGATGCCGAGCCAGAGGCTCGCGCGCCGCGGTTTGAGCGCGACAACCAATTCGTCGGTCACCCGTCCCGGATCGACGACCGGCACACGCGAGTGCACGCGGACGACCGCGACATGGGGGATCGCATCGAGGGCCACGATCAGCTCGCCCAGCCGCCGCGGCGCCAGCATCAGCGGATCGCCGCCGGTCAGGATCACTTCCCAGATTTCGGGATGGGCGCGGATATAGGCCAGCGCCGCGTCGAGTTCGGCCGCCGACAGCGCCTCGCCGCCGGGCCCCACCTTCTCGCGCCGGAAGCAGAAGCGGCAGTAGACCGGGCAGACGTGGATCGGCTTCAGCAGCACGCGGTCGGGATAGCGGTGCACGATGCCCTTCACCGGCGAGCGCGCCTCATCGCCGATCGGGTCGGCAAGCTCGTCCGCCGACACCTCGGTCTCGGCCGCGCTCGGCACGAACTGGCGGCCGACGGGATCGTGCAGCGGATCGGCACGGTCGATCAGCGCCAGCATCTCCGGCGTGATCGCTATCGCCATCGATTGGGCAGCCTCCGCCAGCCGCGGATCGGGGCTCAGCAGTCCCGCGCGGTCCAGTTCCTGCAAGGTACGCAACGTCGGCATTGCGGCGT
>JAUXRT010000097.1 GCA_030681635.1 Reyranella sp. | reverse complement strand
ACCGAACTGACGCCGCTCACCGCGCTGTTCCTGGCCGACACGCTCTACGAGGCGGGCCTGCCGCCGGAGATGCTCTCGGTCATCACCGGCAATCCGAACGACATCGGCGATGCCATGATTACCGACCCGCACGCCGATCTCGTCACCTTCACGGGCTCGGTTCGGGTCGGCAAATACATCGCCGACAAGGCCGGCTACAAACGCATCGTCCTCGAACTGGGCGGCAACGACCCGCTGATCGTCATGGAGGACGCCGACCTCGACAAGGCGGCCGACCTGGCCGTCGCCGGTGCTACCAAGAACTCGGGCCAGCGCTGCACCGCGGTGAAGCGCATCATCGTGGTCGACAAGGTCGCCGATGCTTTCGTCGAGCGCGTGCTGGCCAAGGCCAAGAAGCTGAAGGCCGGCGATCCCTTGGACCCCGAGACCGATGTCGGCACCGTGATCCATGAGCGCGCCGCCACCCTGTTCCAGAACCGCGTGAGCGAGGCGGTCGCCAAGCACGGCGCCAAGCTGCTGCACGGCAACGACCGCCGCGGCGCGCTGTTTCCGCCCACCGTCGTCGATCACGTCGATCCGACCTGCGAGCTGGTGCGCGAGGAAACCTTCGGTCCGGCGATCCCGATCATCCGGGTCAAGGACATCGCACACGCCATAAAAGTGTCGAACGGCACCGCCTACGGCCTCTCCTCGGGTGTCTGCACCGACCGCCTCGACTACATCACCAGGTTCGTGGACGAGCTGCAGGTCGGCACGGTCAACATATGGGAAGTGCCGGGCTATCGCATCGAGATGTCGCCCTTCGGCGGCATCTAGGATTCCGGCCTCGGCTACAAGGAAGGCGTGCTCGAAGCGATGAAGAGCTTCACCAACGTGAAGACCTGGTCGCTGCCCTGGCCTGGTTAGAGCGGCCGGGCTAGGACCTCCACGACCCGTGGAGGTCGGATGTCCCACGCTTCTTCCTATAACTGCTTGAAATGCCTCTGAAATCCTCCTTTGGCCGGTGACGGTCGATGCGCGGCAGAAGCGTGCATTTTCGAAATGATGCTTGCCCGCTTTCGCAGCCTGTGACCGCTGAGGTCGTTGAGCTGGCGAAGGGGCTGGACTTGTTCATCCGATAGGAACATATAGGGAACATCCAGTTCCAATTCAAGCCTTTTGGGAGGAACCAATGGCCGAAGCGAAGACCTATTCGGGGAGCTGCCACTGCGGCGGCGTCGCCTACACCGTCGAACTCGATCCGGCGGGCGCGCTCAAGTGCAACTGCACGATCTGCACCAAGCTCGGCGCCGTGTGGGCCTTCGCGCCCAAGGCCAAGTTCAACCTCACCTCGGGCCCCTCGAAGCAGGGCGACTACCAGTTCGGCAAGAAGGCATTGCACCACCGCTTCTGCGCCTCATGCGGCATCGAGAGCTATGCCGAGGGCACGGCGCCGGACGGCACCGCCACGGTCGGCATCAATCTTCGCTGCCTCGAGGGCCTCGATGTCGACAAGCTGAGCCCGCGGCCGTGGGACGGGCGCAGCATGTAGAGAAGGCCCGCCGGCCTAAGACACATCCAGGGTGACGACGACGCTGCCCGTCTTGTGCCCGGTCTCCACGCGCGCGTGGGCATCGGCGATCCGGGCGAACGGGTAGGTGCTGTCGACAACGGGCCTGACCGCTCCGCTTTCGGCGAGCTTGGCCAGCAGGGCGAGGTCTTCGGCGCGTTCGGGAGCCGGTCCGCCGGCAACCTTCCGGCCGCTTGTCATGGACTGGAAGGGCGCCTTGAGAAGTTCGGGCAGCCCCGAGGCGACCAGCAGCAAACGTCCGCTCTCGTTCAAGGCGGCCTGCGCGCGCGCGAAGGGCGCATTGCCCACGGTGTCGAGGATGACGTCCCAGCGCTCGCCGCTGGTGGCGAAGTCGACCGAACCGTAATCGATGACAGCATCGGCGCCGAGCGAGCGGACCAGTCCCGACCTGGCGCCGGAGCAAACGGCCGTGGCGTGAGCGCCGAAATGCTTGGCAAGCTGCACCGCCGCCACGCCAACGCAGCCGGAAGCACCATTGACGAGCAGTCTTTCACCGCGTTTCAGCCGGCCGGCCCCACGCAGGAAGTGAAGCGCCGTCGTGCCCCCGAAGGCGATCGCGGCGGCCGCCTCGAACGCGAGTCCGGCGGGCTTGGCGACCAGTGCGCCATCCTCGCGCATGGTCCTGTACTGGGCGTGGCATCGAAAGCCTGCGCCGCCGAAGGCGATGACGGCATCGCCGGGTCGAAACCGGGTGACGCCAGGGCCGACGGCCTCGATCACGCCCGAGCATTCCGTTCCCAGAATGGGCTGGCGCGGCCGCGACAGGCCGAAGATCAGGCGCGCCATCAGCCCGAAGCCGGTCGGAAAGTTCGCGCCGCGTATCCGGCAGTCGCCTGAGGAGACGGTCGTGGCGTGGATACGGATAAGGACTTCCTTGTCCTTCGGCGCCGGCACCTCGACCTCGCGCAGCTGCACGACGTCGGGTCCGCCGTAGGCCGTGCAAATGGCCGCCAGCATGTTGCCCTTTGTTCTGGTAAGGAGATTCTCGAAGATCGGCGGTATTGCGCGGAGTGCATCTTATTCGACAAACTGAGCCCGCGGCAGTGGGATGGCCGCAACATGTAAGGGGAAACGTCCGATGAGCGTCAGTCAGGCCGACAAGGCCAAGAACTTGCGTGCCCTGCACGAGGCGCCCCGCGCCTTCGTCATTCCCAACCCGTGGGACGCGGGCTCCGCCCGCATGCTGGCGGGCCTCGGCTACGAGGCGCTGGCGACGTCGAGCGGCGCCAAGGCCGGCGTGCTGGGCAAGCGCGATGGCAAGGTCACGCGCGAGGAAGCGCTGGCCAATGCGCGCGCGATCGCCGAGGCGGTGGACGTGCCGGTGATCGGCGACCTCGAGAAGGGCTTTGGCGATTCGCCCGATGCGGCGGCCGAGACGATCCGGCAGGCGGCGAATGTCGGCCTGGTCGGTGGCTCGATCGAGGACGCGACCGGCAACAAGGACAAGGCGCTGTTCGACATCGGCGCGGCCGCCGAACGCGTGGCCGCGGCGTCGAAGGCCGCCCGTGCGCTCCCGTTCGCCTTCGTGCTGACCGCCCGCGCCGAAGGTTTTCTGCGCGGCTCTCCCGACCTCGACGATGTGATCAAGCGCCTGCAAGCCTTCGAGGCGGCCGGCGCTGACGTGCTGATGGCGCCGGGCCTGCCCGATCTCGCCGCGGTCAAGAAAGTGTGCGGCTCGCTCAAGAAGCCGTTCAACTTCATGGCCGGCATAAAAGGCCGGTCGTTCAGCGTGGCCGAGCTCGAGGCCGCCGGCGTCAAGCGCATCAGCCTCGCCACCTCGCTCTATCGCGCGGCGATGACCGGGCTTCTCGATGCGGCCAAGGAAGTGAAGGAGAAGGGCACGTTCGGCTATCTCGACCGCACCATGCCGACGCCCGACCTCAACGCCTTCATGAAGGATTAGACCGCCAACATGCTGTCCGACGATGAATTGAAGCGTATCGCCGCCGAAGAGCACTATCGCCATTCCATCCGCAAGACCATCGAGGCGCAGGCCGTGCCGCCGGAGCCGGCCGCTCCCGCGGTGCCGGAGAGGCACGGCTTCGGCAAGAAGCTGTTCGAGTTCCTCAACAGCTCGGTCGGCATGTGGCTGCTGTCGTCGGTGGTTCTGACCGGGGGCGCTGCGATCCTGCAGCAGATTCAGCACGACCATGAGATCGCGCAGAAGAACCGCCAGGATCTGTCGAGCCACAAATTCGAGATCCAGCACCGGCTCGACAGCATGATCTTCCTGCTGCGGCGCGCGAAGACCATCGGCGACGCCAAGAATGCGCTGAACGGCGTCTTCAAGAGCGCGATCCCGCTCACGCCGGAGTTGCAGAATCGCAGCCTGGCCTCGCTCTATATGTCGATCCAGCCGCTGCTGGCCGGGTCCGACAAGGAGAAGACGGCGCAGGCCTTCGAACTGGTCAAGCAGCTCGAGGAATCCGAGCTGTTGCTGCAGGCCCAGCCCGACGACAAGCCGCTCGATGCCGCCGAACTCGAGAAACTGACCAAGCTCACCAAGGCGATCCAGAAGCTGCATTTCGCACAATAGGGAGAGGCAAAATGAAGAACGAGCGAGGCAACGTCCCGTTTCTTTCCCGGCGCCGGCTGGTGTCGGTGTCGGCCGCCGGCGCGCTTGCGGTGCCGGCGTTCTCTTTCTCAAGTGCGCATGCCCAGGCACCGCAAGCCTGGCCGGCCAAGCAGATCCGGGTGATCGCGCCCTCTCCGCCGGGCGGTGGCGTCGACACGGTGACGCGCGCCTTCTCGGACAAGGCCTCGCCGCGCATCGGCCAGACCATGGTGGTCGACAACCAGCCCGGCGCCGGAGCCACCATCGGCGGGGCGGCGCTGGCCCGCAGCGCACCCGATGGCTACACGATGATGGTGGGCAGCCTGGTCGACTATTCGATCGCGCCGTTCTTTCATCAGAACCTCAGTTTCGACATGGCCAAGGACTTCGTGCCGGTCCTCGAGATCGGCAACGGCACCGTCGCCGTGCTGGTGACGCCGAGCCTGCCGGTGAAGAATGTCCAGGAGCTGATTGCGCTGGCC
>JAUXRT010000096.1 GCA_030681635.1 Reyranella sp. | reverse complement strand
CCCTCGGCGCCGAACTTGCGGGCCTGACCGGCATCGAGCGGTGTCTCGGCGTTGGCGCGGATGCCGAGGGTACGGAACTCGTCGGCCCAGGCCATCAACTCGGCGAAATCGCCCGACAGCTCGGGCTGCACCGTTGGCACGACGCCCAGCATGATCTCGCCGGTGGTACCGTCCAGGGTGAGGAACTCGCCCGCCTTCACGACGGTGCCGCGTACACTGAGCGTGCCGGCGGCGGCGTCGATGCGCACGTCGCCCGCGCCCGCGACGCAGGGCTTGCCCATGCCGCGCGCCACGACGGCGGCGTGGCTGGTCATGCCGCCGGTCGAGGTCAGGATGCCTTCGGCGGCATGCATGCCGTGGATATCCTCGGGGCTGGTCTCGCGACGCACCAGGATGACCTTCTCGCCCGCCCGCGCCTGCTTCTCGGCGTCGTCGGCGAAGAACACGATCTTGCCCGAGGCGGCGCCCGGCGAGGCCGGGAGGCCCTTGGCGATCACTTTGCGATGGGCCTTGGGATCGAGCGTCGGATGCAGGAGCTGGTCGAGCGAGGCCGGCACGATGCGCGCCACCGCTTCCTTCTTGTCGATCAGCCCGTCGCGCACCATGTCGACGGCGATCTTGAGCGCCGCCTTGGCGGTGCGCTTGCCGTTGCGCGTCTGCAGCATGTAGAGCTTGCCGCGCTGGACGGTGAATTCGATGTCCTGCATGTCGCGATAGTGCGTCTCGAGCCTGTGACGCACGGCGGCGAGCTGCTTAAAGACTTCCGGCATCACCTCTTCCATCGCAGGCGAATCGGACTTCTGCGCGAGCTTGCCTTCGACGGTGAGGTGCTGCGGCGTGCGGATGCCGGCCACCACGTCCTCGCCCTGGGCGTTCACGAGATATTCGCCGTAGAACAGGTTGGCCCCCGTCGAGGGATCGCGCGTAAAAGCGACGCCGGTGGCGCAATCGTCACCCATGTTGCCGAACACCATGGCCTGCACATTGACCGCAGTGCCCCAGCTCTCGGGGATCGCATGCAGGCGGCGGTAGGTGATGGCGCGCTGGTTCATCCACGAGCCGAACACCGCGCCGACGGCGCCCCAGAGCTGCTCGCGCGGCTCCTGCGGGAACGGCTTGCCGGTACGCTTCTCGACGATCTTCTTGTACTCGGCCACGATGGCGCGCCAGTCGTCAGCCTTGAGGTCGGTGTCCATGGTGACACCGAGGTCCTCTTTCTTGCGCTCCAGCGCTTCCTCGAAATAGTGGTGCCCGACGTCGAGTACGACATTGGAGTACATCTGGATGAAGCGGCGATAGCTGTCGTAGGCGAAGCGCTCGTCGCCCGAGGACTTGGCGAGGCCCAACACCGTGCGGTCGTTGAGGCCGAGGTTCAGCACCGTGTCCATCATGCCCGGCATCGAGGCGCGCGCGCCGGAGCGCACAGAGACCAGCAGCGGGTTGTTGGGGTCGCCGAAGCCCGCGCCCACGACCTTTTCGATCGACGCAACGCCGGCTTCGACCTCGTCGTTCAACTCGGCGGGATAGGTTTCCTTGTTGGCGTAGTAATGCGTGCAGAGTTCGGTCGTAATGGTGAAGCCCGGCGGCACCGGCAGGCCAAGGCTCGACATCTCCGCCAGGTTGGCGCCCTTGCCGCCCAGCAGGTTGCGCATCTCGGCGCGCCCCTCGGCCTTGCCGTCCCCGAAACAGTAAACCCACTTGGCCATTCTCAGCCCTCGATCTTCGAAAAATCCGCCACCCTGTCCATGGTGGCGCGAATCTGGTTCAGCAATTTGAGCCTGTTCAGGCGCAATTCGGGCTTATCGGTGACGTTCACCGTGACCTTGTCGAAGAAGGCGTCGACCGGGGCACGAAGCCCCGCGAACGCCGCCATCGCGCCGGCGAAATCCTCGGCCTTCAGTGCCGGCCCAAGCGAGCGCTCGACCTCGGCCAAAGCCGCGGCAACGGCCTTCTCCTCGGTCTGTTCCAGCAGCGCCGCATCGGGCGCGCCGGCGATCATAGCCGCCAGTCCCTTGTCCTTCTTTTCCTCGGCCCGGACGATGTTGGCCGCACGCCCATAGGCCGTGAGCAGGTTCTTGCCGGCTTCGGTGCCGAGGAACGCCTGCAACGCTTCCACACGCGCCAGCAGACGGACCAGGTCGTCTTCGCCGCCCAGCGCGAAGACGGCGTCGACGACGTCGTGCCGCCCGCCCTTCTCACGCACCTGGACCTTCAGGCGATCGGCGAAGAAATCCATCAGGTCGCCCGCCTTGAAGAACGTGGCCAGGGGCAGGCGGATCTTGTTCTCGACCACGATGCGGATGATGCCCAGCGCCGCGCGGCGCAACGCAAAGGGATCGCGCGAGCCGGTCGGCTTCTCGCCGATCGCCCAGAAGCTTGTCAGCGCGTCGAGCTTGTCGGCCAGCGCCACGACGACGGATACCGGCGCGTTGGGGCAGCGGTCGTTCGGACCGGCCGGTGCATAGTGATCGCCGATCGCATCGGCCACCGCCGCCGGCAGCTTTTCGCCGAGCGCATAGTAGCGGCCCATGATGCCCTGCAGCTCGGGGAATTCGCCCACCATGCCGGTCACGAGATCGGCCTTGGCGAGGCGCGCTGCCTGCTCGACCTGCCGGGCATCGGCGCCCGGCACGAACCTGGCGATCTCGCCCGCGAGCTTGACGATCCGCTCAACGCGCTCGGCCTGCGTGCCAAGCTTGGCGTGAAAGACGATGCCCTTCAGCGACGGCAACCGGCTCTCCAGCGTCGTCTTGCGATCCTGGTCCCAGAAGAATTTTGCGTCGGAGAGCCGTGCACGCAGAACGCGCTCGTTGCCGTCGGTGATCACCTTGCCGCCGTCGCGCGCTGCATTGTTGGCCACCACGACGAAGCGGTTGGCGAGCGTGCCATCGGGCTTGGTCGTCACGAAATAACGCAGGTGCGTCTTCATCGAGACGATCAGCACCTCGGGCGGCACGTCCATGAATTGGGCATCGATCGTGCCGAGCAGCGGTACCGGCCATTCGACCAGGCCCGCCACTTCGTCGAGCAGGCCGTCATCCGCCTTCAGCGTCACTTGCGCGCCGGTGGCAAGCCTCTCCGCCGCCTCAAGGATGATCTTCTTGCGTTCCACCGGATCGAGCACGACGTGCGCGGCGCGAAGCTTGGCGGTGTAGTCGGCGAAATCCGCAACCTTGAAGTCGCCCTTGCTGAGGAAGCGATGCCCACGCGTGGTGTCGCCGAATGGGATCGGCTTCATCGCGCCGCCGGGCGCCACTTCGCCCGCCAGCACCTTGCCGTCGAACAGCGCCACGATGGACTGCAGCGGGCGCACCCAGAGCATGGTGCCGCTGCCCCATTTCATCGATTTCGGCCAGGGCAGCGCCTTCATCGCGGCATCGATGATCGCCGGCAGAGCCTCGGCGGTCGGCCCGCCTTTCTTGGTCACGACGGCGAACCAGAACTCACCCTTGCCGGTGTCGCGCTTCTCGGCCTGGTCGAGCGACGCAAGGCCCGCGCCCTTCAGGAAGCCCTGGACCGCCTGGTCCGGTGCGCCGACACGTGGCCCGCGCCGCTCCTCGCTCACGTCCTCGCGGGCCACCGGCAGGCCCTCGACGACCAGCGCCAGCCGGCGGGGCGTTGCAAAGGCGCGCGCGCCGGTGAACGAAAGCCCGGCGGCCTTCAACCCATCGCCGACCAGCCGCTTCAGGTCCTCAGAAGCGCGCGCCTGCATGCGTGCGGGAATCTCTTCCGAGAGAAGCTCGAGGAGAAGCTCGGCCATCACGCGGCCTTTGCCGTCTGCGTCACGAGCCACGCCTCGCAGCACGCCTTGGCGAGGTCGCGCACGCGCAGAATAAAACTTTGTCGCTCGGTCACGCTGATCACGCCGCGCGCATCGAGCAGGTTGAAGGCATGGCTCGCTTTGATGCACTGCTCATAGGCCGGCAGCGGCAGCTTCTTCTGGACGAGCTTGCCGCATTCCTTCTCGGCGTCGGCGAAATGCCGGAACAACATCTCGGTGTCGGCATGCTCGAAATTGTAGGCCGACTGCTCCCGCTCGTTCTGCAGGAAGACGTCGCCATAGGTCAGCGGCACCTCGGAATCGGTGCGGTTGTAGGGCAGCTCATAGATCGACTTCTTGTCGAACAGGTACATGGCCAGCCGCTCGAGCCCGTAGGTAATCTCGCCCGCGACCATGTCGACCTCGATGCCGCCCACTTGCTGGAAGTAGGTGAACTGGCTGATCTCGCTGCCATCGCACCAGACTTCCCAGCCGAGCCCCCACGCACCCAGTGTCGGGCTCTCCCAGTCGTCTTCGACGAAGCGGATATCGTGCAGGGACGTGTCGATGCCGATCGCCTCCAGCGAGCCGAGATAGCGCTCGAGGATGTCGGCAGGCGACGGCTTCAGGATCGCCTGGAATTGATAGTAGTGCTGCAGCCGCATGGGATTTTCGCCATAGCGGCCATCACCGGGGCGGCGCGAGGGCTGTACATAGGCGGCATACCAGGGCTTCGGTCCGAGAGCGCGCAAGGTCGTCGCCGTATGAAACGTGCCGGCGCCCATTTCCATGTCGAACGGCTGCAGGATCACGCAGCCCTGTCCGGCCCAATAGTCCTGCAGGGTGAGGATCAATTCCTGGAAGCACGTCGGCTTGGCAGGTGCGGACACCGATATTCCCCGAAGCTCAGAAGGCCTTGTATTTCCGTGACTTAAGGCCGTTTTTGCGGTGCGGCAAAATAGGTGCGGCCCCTACCCCGGTCAAGCACGCCGGCGGCCTGCTGCGGCCTTATGGCAGGGGACGGCCGCAATGGCCGCATTTTGCGGCAGCGGTCGAAACATAGGCACCGCATCCCGCACATTGGACGGTTTCCTCGATCACCTTGGGCTTGGCCTGGGCGGTTTGGGCCGTG
>JAUXRT010000093.1 GCA_030681635.1 Reyranella sp. | reverse complement strand
GTGAAGTCGAGCTGGTAACGGGGGACCGTAGACCATGATGACAGATCCCGTCGGCGATTTGCTGACACGCATCCGCAACGGCCAGTCGGCACGCCTAGACAGCGTGACCGCGCCTGCCTCGCGGCTGCGCTCGAACGTTCTCGATGTGCTCCAGCGCGAGGGCTATATCCGCGGCTGGTTCGAAGAAGAACTCCGCCCTGGCGTGAAGGAACTCCGCATCGAGCTGAAGTACGACAACGGCAAGCCGGTGATAAAGGAGATCAAGCGCGTCTCCACGCCGGGTCGCCGCGTCTACTCGAAGATCCGCGAGCTGCCGCGCCACTTCAACGGCCTCGGCATCTCGATCCTGTCCACGCCGCGCGGTGTCATGTCCGATGCCGAGGCGCGCGCCGCCAATGTCGGCGGCGAAGTCATCTGCAAGGTGTTCTAGCCATGTCGCGCGTCGGCAAAAATCCGGTTCCGATCCCGGCCGGTGTCACCATCGAGCTCAAGGGCCAGCACCTCAAGGCCAAGGGCAAGCGGGGCGAGCTGCAACTGATGGTCCATGACGACGTCACCGTCGCCAGGGAAGGAGAGGCGCTCGTCTTCAAGCCGCGCACCGAGAGCCGCCGCGCCCGCATGCAGTGGGGCACGGCGCGCAACCTCGCGAGCAACGTCGTTCGCGGCGTGTCGGACGGCTTCACCATCAACCTCGAGATCAACGGCGTCGGCTATCGCGCCCAGGCCGATGCCAAGGTGCTGAAGCTGCAGCTTGGCTTCAGTCACGACGTCGAGGTGCCGATCCCGGCCGGAATCCAGATCAAGGCCGTGAAGCCGACCGAAGTCGAGATCACCGGCGCCGATCGTCAGAAGGTCGGGCAGCTGGCGGCCAACATCCGCAGCCTGCGTCCGCCGGAGCCCTACAAGGGCAAGGGCATCAAGTATGCCAACGAGAAGATCCGGCGCAAAGAAGGCAAGAAGAAGTAGAGGCGAGACCAAACATGTCCGATCGCAACGCTCTATTCGCCCGCCGCCAGCGGCGCACGCGCTACGCGCTGCGCCAGGCCGCCGGCGGCCGTCCTCGCCTCAGCGTGTTCCGCTCGGGCAAGCATATCTACGCCCAGGTCATCGACGACCGGAAGGGCCTGACCCTGGCTGCCGCCTCGTCGCTCGACAAGGACGTCAAGGGCAAGCTCAAGACCGGCGCCGACAAGGGCGCGGCCGCGGAAGTGGGCAAGCTGATCGCCCAGCGCGCCGTCGCTGCCGGCATCAAGGAAGTCGTCTTCGACCGCGGCGGATACATCTATCACGGCCGCATCGCTGCGCTGGCCAATGCCGCCCGTGAGGGCGGTCTGTCGTTCTGATCGGGAGTTAGCACATGGCTCGTTCACCCGGCGGTTCCGGCCGTTCCCCGCGCGATCGCGACCGGGGTCGTGACCGCGACGAGGACAACGAACTGACCGACAAGCTGGTCACCATCAATCGCGTCGCGAAGGTGGTGAAGGGCGGTCGTCGCTTCGCCTTTGCCGCTATCGTTGTCGTCGGCGATCAGCGCGGCCGCGTCGGCCACGGCGCCGGCAAGGCCCGAGAAGTTCCTGAGGCCATCCGCAAGGCGACGGAAGCCGCCAAGCGCGCTCTGATCCGCGTGCCGCTGCGCGACGGCCGTACGCTGCATCACGACGTCAAGGGCCGGTTCGGCGCTGGCA
>JAUXRT010000080.1 GCA_030681635.1 Reyranella sp. | reverse complement strand
ACCTGATCAGGCCTGGGCACGCCGATCAGCACCTCGACCTGCATGTCGTCGCTCGACTTGCCCAGCGCCGTGGCGACGGTGAGCGAGTTGTGCCACAGCGCGTCCCGCAGCGCGCGGACGGCGGCCTTGGTGTAGTCGCCGCCGCGGATGTCGGTGCCCATGCCGATTTCTAGGGCGACCTTCTTCAACGCCATGGCTTCGTCTCCTTACGACTTGGCGAGGCCCGCCTTGATGAGCAGCGGCTTCACCTCGACATAGTATTTCTCGGCGAAGGCACGGAACTCGGCGGGGTTCTTGTCCCAGGGCACCTGGATGAACTTCGCCAGATATTCCGTGACCTTGGGCTCGGTCGAGGCCTGCTTGAAGGCTTGGTAGATCGACTCGACGATCGCGGGCGGCATGCCCTTGGGGCCCAGCAGGCCGTAGGGGCTCTGGCCCACGACTTTTACGCCGAGCTCGATCATGGTCGGGATGTCCTTGTAGCGCGGGATGCGTTGCTCGGTGGCGAAGGCCAGGATGCGGCACTTGCCGTCGTCGACGAACGGCGCCCATTGGGCGGCGTCGGCGATGAACTGGATCTCGCCGCCCATCAGCGCCTGCATCCATTCCGCGCCGCCCTTGTAGGGAACGTGGGTGTACTTGGCGCCGGTCGCCTGCTCGGCCTCGATCATCATGAGCTGACCGGTGCCGCCCACGCCCGAGGTGCCGTAATTGTATTTGTCCGGCTCCTTCTTGCCGGCGTCGACCATGTCCTGGAACGTCTTCCAGGGCGAGTCGGAGCGCACGACGATGCCCATCGTGTAGCCCGAGAGGCCGGTGATGTAGGTGAAGTCGGTCAGCGGATTCCAGTTGGTCTGCTGGTAGTGCGGATAGCGCAGCGTGTTGATGCTCATGACCGCCAGCGTCTGGCCGTCGGGCTTGGCGTTGAGCAGCATCGCCGGCGCCAGCGTGCCGGCCGCACCGGGCTTGATGTCGATGATGATCTGCTGGCCCAGGATCTTGGCCACGGCCTCACCGAGCAGGCGCATGTGCACGTCGGTGACGCCGCCCGCGGCGAAGGGGTTGTAGATCGTGATCGGCTTGTCGGGCTTCCAGCGGGCCTGGCTGCGCGCAACGGAGGGTGCCGCCAGCGGCGCGGCCACGGCGGCCGCGCCCGCAAGGATGGTGAACTGACGACGACGCACGGCAAACGACTTCGACACGGCTTTCCTCCTGGACGCTTCTTACGGCGCCAGTGTAGGCGAAAGCGCGCCCAGTGCTACGTGTCGCGTGCTACTTCTTCCGCATGGCGTCGAGGCTCCACGGGCCGGCGCCGGCCGCGGCGATGTAGAGGAACACGAAGCAGTAGAGCGCCGCCAGTTCGCCAGCATTGAGGATGGGATAGAAGCCGCGCGGCGCGTGGGCGATGAAGTAGGCGCAGGCCATCAGGCCCGAGAGCACGAACGCCGTCGTGCGCGTGAACAGGCCCACGATCAGCAGCAGGCTGCCCACGATCTCGATGACGCCGGCGATGCCCGGCAGAGTCATCAGCTCGAGCTTGGCGAACATCGGTATGACCGGAATCTTGAAGTGCTTGGCGGTGCCGTGCTGCAGGAACAGCAGGCCGGCCATGATGCGCATGATGCTGAGCAGGCGCGGCGCCCAGGCCGTCGCGATCGCGTCGAAATTCATCGTGAGGACTCCCCAAAAAAAGGAATTGAAATCGATTCGGCGGACGGTGCGCCAATCACTTCTCCGGCACCTTGCCGATGCGCTCGACCGCGGTCGCCAGCCGCTTGGCGTCGGCGGCGACGAAGGCGGCAAAGGCCGGTGCGTCGAGATAGGCGATCGGCGTCTCGACCTTGGCCATCGCCTCCTTGAATTCGGGATCCTCGACCGTGCGCTTCGCTGCGTCGCGCAGCGCCGTCATGACCGGCGCCGGCGTGGCTGCAGGCGCAAAGAGTCCCGACCAGATGTAGAAGGTGGCGTCGTAGCCCAGCTCCTTCATGCTGGGCACGTCGGGCAGCGAGGCCAGACGCTTGTCGCCCCACACCGCCAGCGCCCGCATCTTGCCGCCCTTGATCTGGCCGATCGCCGCCGACGGCCCCGAGGCCAGCGCGTCGATCTGGCCGCCCAGCAGCGCCGCCACCGCCGGTCCGCCGCCCTGGTAGGGGATGTGGAACAGTTTTATGTCGGCGGCCGCGGCGAAGATCTCCATCGCCACATGGAGCGTGCCGTACACGCCCGAGGATCCGTAGTTGATCTTGTCCGGCTTGGCCTTCGCCGCCTCGACGAAATCCTTCAGCGTCTTGTAGGGACCGTCGGCGCTCACCACGAGCACCGTGGGATCGGCGGTGATCAAGGCGATGGGCGCGAACTGGTCGAGCTCGTAGGCGGCCGGACGTCCCTGTAGCCGGTCGGCTACCGGCAGCACCGAGATCGACGACAGCGCCATCAGGATCGTGTAGCCGTCGGGCGCCGCACGGGCCGCGAGTGCAGCACCGACCGAGCCGCCGGCGCCGGGCTTGTTCTGCACCACCACCGACTGCTTCAGCAGCTTGCCCATGACGTGGGCCACCGGCCGGGCGGAGATGTCGGCCACGCCGCCCGGCGGGAACGGCACGATCATCTGGATCGGCCGCGACGGAAAGGCGTCCTGCGCTGAAGCAGGACCACTTTCATTCACGAGGGCCGGCAGCGATGCCGCGCCGATAAGGAGTGTGCGACGGCGCATGTTGTTTCCCCCTACTTCCCCGGCCCGGCCTTGGCGGCGCCGGCCTTGGTTCCTGGATAGGTGGCGCTGAAACCGAACAGATCGACCAGCGCATTGGGCTTCATGATCTTGTCGAGGTCTTCCATGCCGGCCTTGGTGGTCGGCTTCAGCCCCAGCGCCAGCGGCCCCTTGGGCGCCTTCCAATCGCCGATGAACGAGGCCACGGCATCGAGCGCCTTCAAGGTCGGCGGCCCCTGGATGGCCGCGACGCCCTGGAGCGTGGCCAGCGCGGTGTCGACGATCTCCTGGGCCTCGGTGTTCTCTTCCTTGGCCATCGCCGGCAGCACCTTGGCGAGCAGCCCCGTATCGTCGAGCGTGAGCGAGGCGGTGCGAAGCTTGCCGTCGTCCATGGCGCTCGACTTGTCGCGGATGCC
>JAUXRT010000317.1 GCA_030681635.1 Reyranella sp. | reverse complement strand
GGCGCTGGAGCGAGCAGTCGCGCTCGCCGAGATGCACGCCGGCGCCCAGGCCATCGCCCAGCACCTGGATCTCGATGTGGCGCGGCCGCGGCAGGTACTTCTCGAGATAGACCGAGTCGTTGCTGAACGCGGCCTTGGCCTCGGTGCGGGCCAGCGAAAAGGCTTCGGCCGCACCCTCGGCATCATCGACCACCTTCATGCCGCGTCCACCGCCGCCGGCCACCGCCTTGATCAGGACGGGCCAGCCGATCTTGGTGCCAAGTTCCACGATCTCCTCGATCGAGGAGACGGGGCCGGGCGACCCCGGCACCAGCGGCAGGCCGAGTTCCTTGGCCGTCTGCTTGGCCACGATCTTGTCGCCCATCATCGAGATGTGCTGCGGCGTCGGGCCGATGAAGGTGAAGCCGTGCGCTTCGACCGCTTCGGCGAAGCGCGCGTTCTCCGAGAGGAAGCCGTAGCCAGGATGGATGGCGTCGACGCCGGCGATGGTCGCCGCGGAAAGAATAGCCGGGATGTTGAGGTAGCTGTCGCGCGCCGGCGGCGGGCCGATGCAGACCGACTCGTCGGCCAAGCGGACGTGCATGGCGTCGCTGTCGGCTGTCGAATGCACCGCCACCGTCTGGATCCCCATCTCGCGGCAGGCGCGATGGATGCGGAGCGCGATCTCGCCCCGGTTGGCGATCAGGACCTTGTCGAACATTGTACCGGACCGCCCCTATTCGACGATCATCAGCGCTTCACCGAACTCCACCGGTTGGGCGTTCTCGATCAGGATCTGTATCAGCGTGCCGGCCTTGGGCGCCTTGATGGGATTGAACGTCTTCATCGCCTCGATGATGAGCAGCGTCTGCCCGGCCGTGACCTTGTCGCCGATGCTGACGAAGTTGGGCTTGCCGGGTTCGGGCGCAAGGTAGGCGGTGCCGACCATCGGCGACTTGACTGCGCCGGGATGCTTGGCGAGATCGGCGGCGCCGGCAGGTGGCGCGGCTGCGGCCGTCCCAACGCCAGGCGCGGCGGCGGAGGGGGCGGCCATCGGTGCCGCGGCATAGGTCACGGTCGGCCGGGCGATCCGGATCTTGCGGTCGCCATCGGCCAGCTCGATTTCACCGAGATCCTTCTCCTCCAGTATCTCCGCCAGCTTGCGGACGAACTCGGTATCCATCTCGAACTTTGCCATGGAGAAACGCTCCGGATGAAAGTCAGCGACCCAGCAGGCGAGCCAGCGCCTGGAGGGCCAGAAGGTAGCCTTGGGTGCCGAAGCCCGCGATCACGCCGACGGCGGCCGGGCTGATGTAGGAATGGTGCCGGAACCGCTCGCGCTTATAAATGTTGGACAGGTGAACCTCGACCGCCGGCAGTTCGGCGGCATTCAGCGCGTCGAGCAGGGCGACCGACGTATGAGTGTAGGCGCCGGCGTTGATCACGATGCCGGCATTCTTCTCGCGCGCCGCCTGAATAAGGTCGACCAGCACGCCCTCATGGTTGCTCTGGGCGAATTCGACCGGGAGGCCCAGGCGCAGAGCCTCGGCCCGGCACGCCTTTTCGACGTCCGCCAGGGTTTCGCGGCCGTAGATTTCCGGCTGCCGCTTGCCCAGCATGTTGAGATTTGGCCCGTTGAGCACCAGCACCGGCTTCTTGGCCGGTGAGCGCCGGGCGGCCTTAGCGGCCAAGCCTGCCTCCCTGAGTTTACCTGCGCAATTCACGCGTCGCGGGCGTTATAGCATGGCGAGTCGGGGTCACAAGGCGGGGACAAGTGAGCCCTTATGTGGCTTCCCGGAGTGTCCGGGCATGCGCAAACAGCCTGTCGGACAGTGCATTGAAGCTCAGTCTTTCATCGGGACTGAGTGCCTTGTAGAGGCGTTCCTCGTAGGCGAGCGCCAGGGGCACGATGCGGGCGTGCATGGCGCGGCCGCGGGCGCTCAGCTTCAGGGAGGCGCGGCGGCGGTCGCTGCGGTCGGTGGCGCGCTCGACCAGGCCGCGTTTCATGAGGCCGGCGACGGCCCGGCTGACGGCCACCTTGTCCATGACGATGCGCTGCCCCACATCCGAGGCGGTGAGGGGCGCGAACCGCCCCAGGGCGGCCATTACCCGCCATTGTGTCACCGAGAGGCCGAACGGCTGGGCGTAGAGGTCGTGCAGTGATTCGCTCACGAGCTGGGCCAGGACCGAGAGCCGGTAGGGGAGGAATTTCTCCAGTTCGAGGGCTTGCAAAGCGTTCGGCATGATAGTTACATATGAAACTAATTCAGCCGGGAGGTCAAATATGGCCAGCATCAGCGAGCGGACGGTCCTCGAGGTCGATGCGGTGAACCCGATGGGCACCGACGGCTTCGAGTTCGTCGAATACACCGCGCCCGATCCGGCGGCGCTGGGCGCGCTGTTCGAGAGCATGGGCTTCGTGCGCGTCGCCCGGCACCGTTCCAAGGACGTCTCGCTCTACCGCCAGGGCGACGTGAACTTCATCGTCAACGGCGAGGCTGAGAGCTTCGCCCAGGGCTTCGCCCGGGTGCACGGGCCCAGCGTCTGCGCCATCGCCTTCCGGGTGAAGAACGCGGCCCGCGCCTACAAGCGGGCGCTCTCGCTCGGCGCCTGGGGCGTCGAGAACAAGGTCGGGCCGATGGAGCTCAACATCCCGGCCATAAAAGGCATCGGCGATTCGCTGATCTACCTGGTCGACCGCTATGGCGAGCGCGGCAGCATCTTCGACGTCGATTTCGTGTTCCTGTCGGGGGTGGAGCACACTCCGAAAGGCGTGGGCCTCACCTATATCGACCACCTGACCCACAACGTGCATCGCGGCCGCATGGACGAATGGGCGTCATTCTACGAACGCCTCTTCAATTTCCGCGAGATTCGCTACTTCGACATCGAAGGCAAGCTGACCGGGCTGAAATCGAAGGCGATGACCAGCCCATGCGGCAAGATCCGCATCCCGATCAATGAGAGCACCGACGATAAGAGTCAGATTCAGGAGTACCTCTCGGCCTATCACGGCGAGGGCATCCAGCACATCGCGCTGGGTACCGGCGACATCTACGAGACGGTGGAGACACTCAAGACCAAGGGTGTGCCGTTCCAGACAGTGCCCGACACCTATTATGAGCAGATCGACAAGCGCCTGCCGGGCCATGGCGAGGACCTGAAGCGGCTGGCGGCCGATCGCATCCTGATCGATGGTGCGCCGACCGAGGGCGGTGGGCTGCTGCTGCAGATCTTCACCCAGACGGTGATCGGTCCCATCTTTTTCGAGATCATCCAGCGCCGCGGCAACGAAGGCTTCGGCGAGGGCAACTTCCGCGCCCTGTTCGAGTCGATCGAGCTCGACCAGATCCGTCGCGGCGTACTGAAGGCATAGGAGGACATCATGGCCAGGAACTGGATCCCGTTGCGCCAGGTCGAAGGCAATGCTTCGCGCCAGGCCCATGTCCGTCTGCCCGAGGGCACCTACGAGCGCGAGATCAGCAAGGAGGGATTCTTCGGGCCCTCGGCGCAATTCCATCACAAGCACAAGCCGACCGACTGGGTCGAGTTCGACGGGCCGATCCGCCCGCGTGCGCTCGACCTAAACAAGCTGGTCACGGCCAGGGCCAACCCATGGATGGCCGAGAAGGTGCTGAGCAACGCCCACGTGCAGATGCGCATCTGGCGCCTCGAGACAGCGATGCCCGACCTGGCGCGCAACAGCGACGGCGACCAGCTCCTGTTCATCCACGAAGGCAACGGCGCGCTGTTCTGCGACTACGGCCATCTCGACTATGTCGACGGCGATTATCTGGTGATCCCGAGGGGCACGATGTGGCGGCTGGAGCCCAAGGCGCCCACCGTGTCGCTGATGGTCGAGGCCACGAACGACCACTTCACGCTGCCCGAAAAGGGGCTGGTCGGCCGGCACGCGATCTTCGACCCGGCGATGCTCGACACGCCGCACCTCGACGAGGCTTTTAGGGCGCAGCAGGGCGAGCGGACCTGGAAAGTGTCGGTGAAGCGGCGCCAGCAGCTCTCGACCGTCACCTTCCCGTTCAACCCGCTCGATGCGGTGGGCTGGCACGGCGACCTCAGCGTCGTGCGCATCAACTGGCGTGACCTGCGTCCGCTGATGAGCCATCGCGCCCACCTGCCGCCGTCGGCGCACACCACCTTCGTGGCCGGCCGCTTCGTGGTCTGCACGTTTGTGCCGCGGCCGCTGGAAAGCGATCCGGAGGCGTTGCGCCTGCCGTTCTTCCACAACAACGACGATTTCGAGGAAGTGATCTTCTATCACAAGGGCAGCTTCTTCAGCCGCGACAACATCCATCCCGGCATGATGACGGTGCATCCGACCGGCTTTACGCACGGCCCGCACCCGAAGGCCTTTAATGCCGCAACCAAAGGAGGCAAGACCGAGACCGACGAGGTCGCGGTGATGATCGACACGCGCGACGCGATAGATCTGGCCGACATGCCGGCCGGCGTGGAATTCGAAGGCTATGTGAAGTCGTGGCGACCGCCCGTCCTGAAGCAGGCGGCAGAGTAGGGAAAACCGTAATGAAATTGGGAACGCTGAAGGAAGGCGGCCGCGACGGCACGCTGATCGTGGTCAACCGTGAGCTGACGCGGGCGGTGCGGGCCACCAACGTGGTGCCGACGCTGCAACGGGCGCTCGACGATTGGGCGGAAGTCGTGCCGCGCCTGCGGGCGCTGGCCGAGCAGCTCGCCGACGACAAGGCGCCGGGATCGTTCGAACTCGACAGCACGGCGCTCGCAGCACCATTGCCGCGCGCCTACCAATGGGCCGACGGCTCGGCTTACGTCGTCCACGTCGAGCTGGTGCGCAAGGCCCGCGGCGTCGAGATGCCGCCGTCCTTCTGGACCGACCCGCTGATGTACCAGGGCGGCTCCGACTCCTTCATCGGTTCGACCGACGAGATCGAGGCCATCGACGAGGCCTGGGGCATCGACTTCGAGGGCGAGATCGCCGTGTTCGTCGACGATGTGCCGATGGGCACCCCGGCCGCCGCCGCGCGAAAGCATATCAAGCTGGTCACGATCCTGAACGACGTGTCCCTGCGCAACCTGATCCCGGCCGAGCTCAACAAGGGTTTTGGCTTCCTCCACGGCAAGCCCGCGACGGCCTTCGCGCCGGTGGCCGTGACGCCGGACGAGCTGGGAGACGCCTGGGACGGCGCCAAGCTCAACCTGCCGCTGATTTCTACGCTGAACGGCAAGGAGTTCGGCCATCCCAACGCCGCCACCGACCTCACCTTCGACTTCGGCCAGCTCATCGCCCATGCCGCCAAGACCCGCCATCTCGAGGCCGGCACAGTCATCGGCTCGGGAACCGTCGCCAACCGCGATGCAGCCGCCGGCTGCTCCTGCATCGCCGAACGCCGCGTGCGCGAGACGCTGGACGGCGGCAAGCCGGTCACTCCGTTCATGAAGTTCGGCGACCGCATCCGCATCGAAATGTTCGACCGCGGCGGGCGGACGATCTTCGGAGCCATCGACCAGAAGGTCGTGCGTTACACGCCACCGGCCTGAGCCGTGCTAGGGTAACACCGGAGGCGGTCATGAAGCTCATCGGCTATTTTCGTTCGTCGGCGGCGTATCGCGTGCGTATCGCGCTCAATCTCAAGGGCGTTGCGGTCGAGCACGCCTCGCGGCACTTGCGCAAGGGCGAGCAGCGGGCGCCGGACTATGTCGCGATCAACCCGCAGAAACTGGTGCCGGCGCTGGTGCTGGATTCGGGCGAGGTGCTGACCCAGTCGCTCGCCATCCTCGAATACCTGGAGGAAACCCATCCCCAACCGCCCTTGCTGCCCAGGGATCCCGTCGGCCGGGCGCGTGTCCGGGCGCTGGCGCTGATCCCCACGGCCGACATCCATCCCATCCAGAACCTGCGCGTGATGGGGTACTTGCGCGAAAAATTCGGCCAGACCGAGGAGAGTGCCTTCGGCTGGTCGCGCCACTGGATCGAGACGGGCTTCGATGCCTATGAGGCGTCGATCGCGAACGATCCCAGAACCGGTGCCTTCAGCCATGGCGACTCGCCCACCATGGCCGATCTCTGCCTCATCCCGCAGGTCTTCAATGCGGCGCGCTTCAAGGTCGACATGAAGAGATATCCGACCATCCAGCGCATCTACGATGCCTGCATGCGTCTTCCGGCCTTCGATGCCGCCCAGCCGTCCAAGCAACCGGACGCCGAGGCGTGAACAAGGGCGTCATTGCCGGCATCGCGGCGGTCGTCCTGGTTGGTCTCGGCGTGGCAGCAGTGCCGGTCGTCGAGGGATATGCGGCAAGGCGGATCAAGGCGGAGATCGAGCGCGACGGCGCCACCACGGTGGGGGGCGTCGAGGTCGGTCTCCTCAGTCGCAGCATCGCGCTCACCGATCTGAAATCCAGCGGGCAGGCCGATGTGTCGGTCGGCCGTTGGCGGGCCTCGGGGTTGGGATGGCCGCTGGCGGAACTGATGCAGGGTCGCACGCCGCTGGCAGGCCTCAAGTGGGGTGATCCTCTGCAGGCTGATCGTCTCGAACTGAACGATCTCCGCATCGGCAACGGCGAAGCGGGCAGCACCTGGAAGGTGGAGTCGCTCGTCCTTGAAGGGCTCGACCTCGCGCGCTTCGATGCCAGCGACGTCGGCCCCTACGGCCCTCTGGTTCTTGTCGCCCGGACGCTGGAAGCGCTCTCGGTGCGTCGCCTGGAGCAGCGCGGCACTGTCCTGGTCATGCCCGGCAGCAGCGACACGCTCCGCGTGGCGGCGATCATTGTCGGCGGCTACGAGGGCGGGCGCGTGGCGACGGTCACCGTGGGCGACATCGAGGCGACGGCGAAGGAGGGCCGCACGCCGCTTTTCCGGGTGGCGGATATCGCAATCAGCGGTCTCGACATTCGACGCAGCCTCGCGGCTTTTTCGTCAGCCGACTGGCGTCCCGGCATTCCAATCGGGCAGGTCAGGGTCGAACGCGGCAGCGCCACGGGGTTCAGCGGCGATACGATGGCGCGCTATGGCGTGTCGCTCGGATCGATCACGATCGAGACGGTGCGTGAAAGCGACACGGTCAGCCGCTCCAGGGCCCGCATCGACGGCTTCGTCCTGGCGCCGCCGATCCGCAGTATGGAGAGTCTGAAGCTGCGTCTGGCGTTGCAGGCGATGGGGCTGCGCGAACTCAAGCTGAGCTTCGATTGCACTGGGGCGGAGGAGCGGGCGCGTGGCGAGATCACGGTCGATCGCTGTGCTCTCTCGGGACCCAATCTCGCGGAGATCAATTTCACCGGCCGGATCGTGGGCGCCGACGAGGCGTTCTGGCAGGCGATCGATAACGGCGACGTGGCCGCGCTCTACGAT
>JAUXRT010000061.1 GCA_030681635.1 Reyranella sp. | reverse complement strand
ACAACCGCATCGCCGCCTGGGTGAACGGAACGCAGGCGGTGATCGTGAACGTCCAGCGCCAGCCCGGCGCCAACGTCATCGAAGTGGTCGATCGCATCAAGGCGCTGCTGCCGCAGTTGCGTGACTCCCTGCCGGTGGCGCTCGACGTGGCCATCGTCACCGATCGCACGCTCACCATCCGGGCTTCGGTGCGCGACGTACAGATCGAGCTCACCTTCGCCGTGGTCCTGGTCGTGATGGTGATCTTCGCCTTCCTGGGTGACGCGCGCGCCACGCTCATCCCGAGCCTGTCGGTGCCGCTGTCGCTGGTCGGCACGTTGGCGGTGATGTACCTAGCCGGCTTCAGCCTCAACAATCTGTCAATCATGGCACTCACCATCGCGACCGGTTTCGTCGTCGACGATGCCATCGTCATGATCGAGAACATCGCCCGCTACATCGAGCGCGGCGAGGATCCCAAGGCGGCGTCGCTCAAGGGGTCGCGCCAGATCGCCTTCACCGTGGTCTCACTCACCGTTTCGCTGATCGCCGTGCTCATTCCGCTGCTCTTCATGGCCGACGTGGTCGGCCGCCTGTTTAGCGAGTTCGCGGTGACGCTGTCCGTCACCATCCTGATCTCGGCCCTGGTGTCGCTCACCCTGGTGCCGATGATGTGCGCCCATCTCCTGAAGCAGCGCCCGGCTTCCGTGATCGCCGCGCCGGCTGACGAAGTCCATGCCGAGGCGCAGGCGTTGGGGGCACGCTGGTTCGCGCGGCTGATCGATCTCTACGACCGCTGGCTGATCGTGGTGTTCCGCCACCAGGCACTCACGCTCCTGGTCGCCGTCGGCACGGTCGTGCTGACCGTCGCGCTTTACGTCGTGGTCCCCAAGGGCTTCTTCCCGGTGCAGGACAACGGCTTGATCCAAGCCGTCACGGAAGCGCCGCAAAGCGTGTCTTTCGCCGCGATGAGCCAGCGTCAGCGCGCGCTCGTGGAGGCGGTTCTGGCCGATCCCGACGTCGAGAGCCTGACCTCGTTCGTCGGCGTCGACGGCACCAACCCGACCCTGAATTCGGGGCGGATGCTCATCAACCTCAAGCCGCGGGCCGTCCGGACCGCCACGGCAAGCGAGATCATCCGGCGCCTGCAGCGCGATACCGCTTCAGTTCAGGGCATCTCGCTCTACATGCAGCCGGCGCAGGACCTCACGATCGATTCGACGGTGAGCCGCACGCAATACCAGTTCGTGCTCGAAAGTGCCCGACCGGAGGACTTCGATGTCTGGGTGCCGCGCCTCATGGAGCGGCTGCAGAAGCTGCCCGAGATCGTCGACGTCACCAGCGACCTGCAGAGCAAGGGCCTGTCGATGTTCATCAAGATCGACCGCGATGCGGCGGCACGCTTCGGCGTTACCACCGCCACGGTCGACAACGTCCTCTACGACGCGTTCGGCCAGCGCATCGTGTCGACGGTCTACACCCAGTCGAACCAGTACCGGGTGATCTACGAAGTCGATCCTTCGATGGCGGGATCGCTCGACTCGCTCGCCAATCTCTACCTGCCAGGCTCGGTGGGCGGCAAGCAGGTGCCGTTGTCGGCGATCGCCACCTTCGAGGAGCGCGCCGCGCCGCTCCGACTCGACCGCTACGGGCAGTTCCCCGCCACGACGATCTCGTTCAACCTGGCGCCGGGCGCCGCCCTCGGCCACGCCGTCGACGCGATCGTCGCCGCACAGGCCGAGATCGGCATGCCGCGGTCGATCACCAGCCACTTCCAGGGCGCGGCGCTCGCCTTCCAGAAGTCGCTCAACAGCCAGCTCCTGCTGATCCTGGCCGCCATCGTCACGGTCTACATCGTGCTGGGCGTGCTCTATGAGAGCTACATCCACCCCATCACGATCTTGTCGACCCTGCCGTCGGCCGGGATCGGTGCGCTGCTGGCGTTGATGCTGGCGGGCTCGGACCTCAGCGTCGTTGCCATCATCGGCATCGTGCTGCTGATCGGCATCGTCAAGAAGAACGCCATCATGATGATCGACTTCGCCCTCGATGCCGAGCGCCATCAGGGCAAGACGCCGCGTGAGGCCATCCACCAGGCCTGCCTGCTGCGATTCCGTCCCATCCTGATGACGACGGTGGCGGCGATGGTCGGCGCCCTGCCGCTGATGCTGGGTTCGGGCACGGGATCGGAGCTGCGCCAACCGCTCGGCCTTACCATCGTCGGCGGTCTGATCGTCAGCCAGGTCCTGACGCTCTTCACGACGCCCGTGATCTACCTTGCCTTCGACCGGCTTGGCCGCCGGCTGCGCGGCATGCCGCTCGACACGCCGCGCCATCCCCTGGTCGGGGCGCCCGAGGCCGGCCAGCCGTGAACCTGTCCGCCCCCTTCATCGCCCGGCCCGTCGCCACGACCCTGCTGACGGTCGGCCTGGCGCTGGCCGGTATGATGGCCTTCACCGGCCTCGCGGTGTCGCCGCTGCCCAAGGTCGACTTCCCCACCATCCAGGTCACCGCCAATCTGCCCGGCGCCTCGCCGGAGACCGTCGCCACCAGCGTGACGACGCCGCTCGAGCGGCGGCTGGGCGCGATCGCCGGTGTCAGCGAGATCACTTCGTCGAGCTCGGTCGGCAACGCACGCATCACCCTGCAGTTCGATCTGTCGCGCGATATCGATGGCGCGGCGCGGGACGTCCAGGCGGCCATCAATGCCGCGCGCGCCGACATGCCGGCCGATCTGCGCAGCAATCCGCAGTATCGCAAGGTCAACCCGGCCGATGCGCCGGTGGTGGTCCTGGCGCTGACCTCCAGCACGCTGGGCCAGGGCCGGCTCTACGACGCCGCCTCGAACGTCCTGCAGCAGAAACTGTCGCAGGTCTCCGGCGTCGGCCAGGTGACACTGGGGGGCAGCTCGCTGCCGGCGGTGCGCGTCGAGATCAATCCCAGTGCGCTGACGCAATACAAGATTGGCCTCGAAAGCGTGCGCGCCGCGATCGCCGCCGCCAATGCCAACGCCCCCAAGGGTGCCCTCGAGGTCGGCGAACGTCGGTATCAGATCTACGCCAACGACCAGGCCCGGGTGGCCGACGAGTACCGTTCCCTGATCATCGCCTGGCGCAATGGCTCGCCGGTGCGGCTGTCGGACGTGGCCGAGGTCATCGATTCGACGGAGAACATCCGCAATGAAGGCCAGGCCAACGGCAAGCGTTCGGTCCTGGTCATCGTCTACAAGCAACCCAACGCCAACATCATCGAGACCGTCGACCAGGTGAAGGCGCTGCTGCCCGAGCTCCAGGCGGCGATGCCGAACGACGTCGACCTCACAGTGGTCAGCGACCGCACCACGACGATCCGTGCCTCACTCCGCGAGGTCGAGCAGGCGCTGATCATGAGCGTGATCCTGGTCGTGCTGGTGACCTTCGCCTTCCTGCGCTCGGCCCGGGCCGGTTTCGTGGCGGCGGTCGCGGTGCCGGTGTCGCTGATCGGCACGTTCGGCGCCATGTATCTGCTGGGCTACAGTCTCAACAACCTGTCGCTGATGGCCATGACGATCGCCGCGGGCTTCGTGGTCGATGACGCCATCATCGTGCTGGAGAACATCTCGCGCCACGTCGAGGCGGGGATGTCGCGGGTCGACGCGGCCCTGCAAGGCGCCCGCGAGGTCGGCTTCACCGTCGTTTCCATGAGCCTGTCGCTGATCG
>JAUXRT010000054.1 GCA_030681635.1 Reyranella sp. | reverse complement strand
CCCGATCTCGGTGTTCGACACGGTGCTGCTCGGCCGCTGGTCACGCTTCGGCGGCTTTGCCGCGGCCGGTCGCACCGACATCCACGACGCCCAGCACGCCATCGAATCGGTCGGGCTGGCCGGCTTCGAGCGCCGGCCGATCGATACGCTTTCGGTCGGCCAATTCCAGCGCGTGCTGTTTGCCCGCCTGCTGCTGCAGGACGCCGATCTCGTCCTGCTGGACGAGCCGTTCGCCGCCATCGATTCCAAGACCGTGGCCGACCTCATGCTGGTGATCCAGCGCTGGCGCGCGGAGAACCGCACCGTCGTCGCCGTCCTGCACGATCTCGACCAGGTGCGGCGCGACTTTCCCAATGCGCTGCTGCTTGCCCGCGAGCTGGTCGATTCCGGCCCGACGCTGCGGGTGCTGTCGGCCGAGAACCTGCTGCGGGCCCGGGCCATGGCCGAGGCCTGGGACGAGCATGCCGACGCCTGCAAGATGCCGCTGCAGCTGAGCGCCTGACCGCTCGCCCACGCCATGCTCTACGAATATCTGTTCCAGCCGTTCATTGAATTCGGCTTCATGCGCCGCGCCCTGGTGGCGAGCCTGGCGCTGGCGATCGGCGGCTCGGCGATCGGCGTGTTCCTGATCCTGCGCCGCATGAGCCTGATGGGCGACGCGCTGGCCCATGCGCTGCTGCCCGGCGCGGCGCTGGGCTTCCTGCTGGGCGGCCTGTCGCTGCCGGCCATGAGCCTCGGCGGTTTCCTGGCCGGCATCGCCACGGCCCTGGTGTCGGGCGCCATCGCGCGCTTTTCCAACATGCGTGAGGACGCGAGCTTTGCCGCCGCCTATCTCACCGCCATGGCGTTGGGCGTGCTGATTGTGTCGCTGCGCGGCTCGGCGGTCGACCTGATGAACATCCTGTTCGGCGCCATCCTGGCAGTCGACGACATGGCGCTGTTCCTGGTCGTCTCGACGGCCACGCTGACGCTGGTCGGTCTTGCCGCCATCTACCGGCCGCTGGTGGTGGAGTGTTTCAATCCGGGCTTCCTCGCCGCCATGGGCGTGCGCGGCTCGGTCTATCACTATCTCTTCCTGGCGCTTGCCGTGCTGAACATGGTGGCGGGCTTCCAGGCGCTGGGCACCTTGATGGCGCTCGGCATCGTGTTGCTGCCCGCGGTCGCGGCCTCCTTCTGGGCCCGCGAGGTCTGGTCGATGACCTTGATCGCCGCGCCCATGGCATTTGCTTCAGCCGCCGTCGGATTGCTGGTGTCGTTCCATGCCGGCCTGCCCTCGGGGCCGGTGATCGTGCTGTTCGCCAGCCTCTTCTTCCTGGGCTCGTTGCTGCTAGGCTCACGTTCCTCGGTTCGCACGCGCCTGTCGCGGCCGGTTCACCTGCGCGGGTAATCCCAATGACCGCTTCGCCAGTTCCCGGCGTCACGCTCAAGACGACCAAGGCCAACAACATCCATATGCGCTACGCCGAAGCGGGAAGCGGCCCGCTGGTGCTGTTCGCGCATGGCTGGCCGGAGAGCTGGTATTCGTGGCGGCATCAATTGCAGGCCGTCAGCGCCGCCGGCTTCCGCTGCGTGGCGCCCGACATGCGCGGCTACGGCGGCACCGAAGCGCCCGAGCCGATCGACCAGTACACGCTCCATCATCTCGTGGGCGATATGGCCGAATTGGCCAAAGCGCTCGGTGAGACGAAAGCGGTGATCGTCGGTCACGACTGGGGCGCGCCGGTCGCCTGGCATGCGGCCCTGTGGCGGCCCGATCTCTTCACCGCCGTGTGCGCCATGAGTG
The DNA here is from genome assembly GCA_030681635.1 of Reyranella sp. Lineage (GTDB taxonomy): Bacteria > Pseudomonadota > Alphaproteobacteria > Reyranellales > Reyranellaceae > Reyranella. The sequence goes on along the minus strand of JAUXRT010000054.1, from coordinate 2,675 downwards.
TGCCCTACGCGCCGCCCGGCTATGTCGACATCCTGAGCGCGCTGGAGAAGCTCGGGATCAACGACTTCTACCTGCAATATTTCCAGAAGCCCGGCGTGCCCGAAGCCGAGCTGCAGCAGGACATCCGGGGCGCGCTGCGCCGGCTCTACTTCACGGCCTCCGGCGACATGAGGGACAAGGACAAGGGATTCGGCCGCCTGCCCGGCGGCACGTTGCTCGGCAACACGGTCGATACCGCGAAGCTGCCGGCGTGGCTCGGCGAGGCCGACCTCGACTACTACGCCGGTGAATTTGCGCGCGCCGGTTTCCGTGGCGGCCTCAACTGGTATCGCAACCTCCGGCGCAACTGGGAGCTGGGCGGTCCCTGGCGTGGCCAGCCGATCCGCCAGCCGTCGCTGTTCATCGCCGGCAGCCGCGACGGTGTGCTGCGTTTTCCCGCCGCCAAGAGCCAGATGGACGCCTACCCGACGACCCTGCCGGGCCTGCGCGGCAGCCACATCCTGGAAGGCGCCGGCCACTGGGTGCAGCAGGAGCAGCCGGCCCTGGTCAACAAACTGTTGATCGACTTCCTGAAAGGCCTGTGATCTCCTTCAGCATCGATTGGAGGCGCCGATGATCCGACTTCTCAGTCTTCTCGCAGCCGTTCTCTTGTCGACCATAGCCGCTGTCTCGCCGTCGCTGGCGCAGGGCTGCGACGATGGTCCGCCGCCGCCCGCGCCACAGGGCGACCAGCCGACAACCTAAGAGCCCGTTTCTCTCGGGATCGTTGCTCAGACGAGGCGGCGCAACTCCGCCGTCGCGACCGACAGCATGGCGAGGTCGAGGGCGCCCGCCGCCGGCAGATCTTCCTTCAGAATCCGGTCGACCCGGTCGAGCGCCAGCTTGCGCGGCGCGCTCCAGCGCTGAAGCACCGCGTCGGGGTCGGCGGTACCTTCAGGGCCCGCCGTTCGCAGCGCCGACGCCAGCAGGTCGGCATGAAGGGCGGCGATCTCGTCCTGCAGGGCAAGGGCTGCCTGCGCCGGCCACTGGCCGTCGCGCGGCAGTTTTTGGGCGCCCGCCGCCAGGGTGGCGAGCGAGAGCCGTTCACCCAGGCGGAAATAGAGCCGCGCCGTCTCGCCGATGCTGCAGCCGTTGGCGTGGGCCGCCTGCATCAGGTCGCCCGCTGCCGCCAGCGTCTCGAGGGCGGCGGCGCGCCGCGCGGTATCGGCCGGGGCGCCCATGGCTTCGAAGGCGGCCGTGCGTTCGGCGAGGGCGGCGCTTTCCAGCGGGCCCACCAGTTCCGCGGGCAGGTCGCCCAGCGTCGCCACCGCGTCGCCGAGCTGCTTCGTCGCCGCCAGCGTGTCGAGCGGTTGCGGCAGACGGTGCAGCGTCCATTGCACGGCCCGCGTCACGAAGCGCTGCGAGGCCACCAGCATCCGGGTCTGCGCCTCGGCCTTCAGCGCCGCGTCGAGCGCCTCGATGTCGGCCCACAGGTCGCGCAGCTTCCAGGCGTCGCGCACCACGGTGAAGGCGCGGGCGATCGAAGCGGCCGGCGCGCCGGTGCGGCCGGCGACATTGTGCACGAAGGTCGGGCCGCAGCGGTTGACCAGCGAGTTCACGACCTGAAGCGTCGTGATCTCGCGCCGCAGCCGGTGCGCCTCGATCAGGGGCTCGTGCTGCTCACGCAGCGCCGCCGGGAAGTAGCGCAGCAGCTCGGGCTCGAGCAGCGGATCGTCCGGCAGGTCCGACTCCAGGATCTCGTCGCTGAGGTCGAGCTTGGCATAGGCTAGCAGCACGCAAAGCTCGGGCCGCGTCAGATATTGCTTGGCAGTCGCGCGGGCGCGCATGGCGGCGGTGTCGGGCAGGAATTCCACCGCGCGGTCGAGCCGTCCCTGCCGCTCCAGGCTGCGCATCAGCCGCTCCAGCCGGTCGTGCTCTTCGCCGGCCATGGCCTCGCTGACGCTGACCGACTGGCTCTGCTGGTAGTTGTTGCGCAGCACCAGGGCCGCGACCTCGTCGGTCATCGAGAACAGCAGCGCATCGCGGTCGGCCACCTCAGTACCGGTCGCGACCTTGATGTTGACCTCGTGGTCCGACGTGTCGACGCCGGCCGAGTTGTCGAGCGCGTCGGTGTTGATCCGCCGTCCCGCCAGCGCCGCCTCGATCCGGCCGCGCTGGGTGAAGCCCAGGTTCGCACCTTCGCCGATCACCCGCGCACGGAGTTGGTCCGCGTTGACGCGGACCGGATCGTTGGCGCGGTCGCCGGCGTCGGCCTGGCTTTCGCCCGACGCCTTCACATAGGTGCCGATGCCGCCGAAGTAGAGAAGGTCGACCGGCGCCGCCAGGATGGCGCGCATCAGGTCGACGGGCGTTATCGCCGGCGTCTCGATCCCCAGCACCTGCCGCGCCTCGGCCGACAGCGGGATCGACTTGGCGGTGCGGTCGTAGATGCCGCCGCCGGCCGACAGCAACGATTTCTCGTAATCCATCCAGGACGAACGCGGCAGCTCGAACAGCCGCCGCCGCTCGGCCAGGCTCACGGCGGCATCGGGCGCGGGATCGATGAAGATGTGGCGGTGGTCGAAAGCGGCCACCAGCCTGATGTGCGGCGACAGCAGCATGCCGTTGCCGAACACGTCGCCCGACATGTCGCCCACGCCCGCCACGGTGAACGGCGTCGCCTGGATGTCCTGGCC
>JAUXRT010000027.1 GCA_030681635.1 Reyranella sp. | reverse complement strand
GGTGATCCGCCGGGCCGAGCTGCGGCGCAGCGCATCGATGGTGATCAGCAGTTCCATCAGATGATCGTTGGCCGGGGAACTTGTCGACTGGATGATGAACACATCCTCGCCGCGCACGTTCTCCAGGATCTCGACGAAGATCTCGTTGTCCGCGAAGCGGCGGATGTTCGCCTTGACCAGCGGCAACGCCAGCTTGGCGGAAATGGCCTCCGCCAGCGGTCGGTTGCTGTTGCCGGTGAGAATCTTCATGGATCGCGCCCCTCGCGCCGGGGCGGGACCTCGTTAAGTCGTTGATATCACACGACAAAACGACCATCCCGGGCCGCGACGCGGCGGACAATACCAATGTGGGCGCGCTGTGTAAACGCCCTGTAATCAGGGCTTTTTCGGTGCGTAGAAGACGCTGTCGATCTCGACGATATCGTCGTCGAACAGGCGCCGGGCCTCGAACATGGTGCGCGGCGGGTAGGGCGGCTTGCCCCAGAGTTCGGCCTGCACCTTGTCGACCAAGGGCGCGACCGTTTTGAGGTCGCTGACGTAGATCGTGAGCCGCACGCAATCCTGCAGGCTGGCGCCCTCCGACTGGGCGATCAGCCGGATGTTGAGGAAGGCCTGGCGGATGCGGGCTTCGGGATCGGGCACCAGTTTGTTGGTCGCGGGGTCGACGCCTTGCATGCCGGCGACGAAGACGAAGTCGCCGGCCCGGACGCCCAGACTCCAGGTGCCCTCGGCCTTGATGGCGCCGGGCGGGTCGAGCGTGCGCACCCCGTTCGGCGACTGGGCGAGGGCGCCACCCGCGACGAACAGGATGCAGAAGGGGGCAAGCCACCTCATGCGTGTTGGGGCTGGGCCACGAACGGCCACTGCGCCTTGTCGACCTTGGTGTAGGGCAGCAGCGACCAGTCCGGCACCAGCGCGCCCGGCGCGGCGACATAGACCACCTCGCTGGCGATCGGCGCGTAGGCGGCATGGAAATGCTGCATCGACTTCACCACCACGACCTTCTTGGTCGAGGGATCGACGCCCAGCTTGGTGAAGCAGTCCAAGCTGTGGCACTGCGAGCGCTTGGTGTTGACGATCACCGTCACGCCCTCGATCTGAAGGGCGGCGGCATCGCCGATCGGGCTGGTGCCTTTGCGCTGGCCGCCGAACTGGATGAACACGTCCTTCTCGAGCTTCAGCACCTTGGCGCGGGCATCGATCGGCGGGCCCGATTGCGGCCCGAGCTTGCCACCGAGGCGAATGTCGAGCTCGGCGCCTTCGCCCACTTCGAACGCAAGCTTCACCGCGCCGGGATCCCAGAACATGGCAATGGCGGCGTCCTGGATCTTCTTGTCGAGCAGCTCACGCAGCACGAAGGTCGAATCGGAGGCCGCCCCGCCGCCGGCATTGTCCGAGACGTCGGCCAGCACCATGGGCTTGGGCAGGTTGTGCGACTGGACGCGCGCCATGGCGGTGTCGAGCGTGACGTAGGGCGGCTGCGTGGCCGCGCGCATGGCGAAGAATTCCTGGCCGAGCGCCTTGGCGAGCTTCTGCGCCTTGGGCACGTCGTTGTCGGTGACGGCGATGATCTTGCTGCTCATCTCCTTGATGTCGGACCACGGAAAGCCGTGCGCGATCGACAGCGACAGCACGCCGTCCTTGCCTTCCATCGCCATCAACTTGTCGACGAAGCCGCGCATCGGCTCGCGCGTGGTGTGGAACACGCCGATCATGCGGCAGTCCCAGGCGGCCATCACCGGCTTGGTGCGGCCCTCGATGGCGCCTTCCATCACCGTGAAGAGATCGTCGGCGCGCTCCGACACGTCGCCATGCCGATAATCCATGAACAGCACCAGCACGGTGGCGTCGCGGAACGTGCCCTCGCCGATGTTGCAGTGGAGATCGAGCTCGACGCCGACCGGCACGTCGGGGCCGACGACCTTGCGGACATGGGCCAACAGGTCGCTTTCGCAATCGTCATAGCCCTCGGCCACCATGGCGCCGTGCATGGAGAGGAACACGGCATCGACCGGCATCGCGGCCTTGAGGTCGGACACGATCTCGTCGCGGAAGGCCTCGTAGACCTTCTTCACCGTCTTGCCGGCGGGCATCGCGAAGGCGCAGAGGCTTTCGACCGTCTGCCAGCCCTTGGCGTCGGCGCGCTGCTTCCAGACCGCCAGCGGTGCCCCGAACATCGGAACGTTCTTGCCGTAGCTGGCCTCGCGATAGAGGCAGGTCTCCTCGAAGAGCTGATGGCCGGTGGGAATGGACGCGAAGGTGTTGGTCTCGGTGCCGAGGCAGGCGGTAAAAATCTTTTTCATTGGACTGGGATACTCACTGGGACATTTTTCGGGGCGCTAAGGTAAACGTCCCATGTCGCACCCAAGGACGGCAAGTGCTTGTTCCATCGGCTTTTTCCGGTGACATCGGGAGTCGGGTGATATCGCGGAGAACGCGACATTCACGGCGTACGGAGCAGGCAAAGCAGGGGCGGCGGCGGAATCGACCCTGGTGCGCCACGATGTTTCCCGCGCGTGCGCGCAACGCGGACATTTTCTGGACAGGTTGTCGCAGCTCAGACGGCCGATCAGATGGCAAGTGCGCGGTCCATCAAGCGCATCTCGGCTGTGCCGAGATCGGCCGTTCCGAACTGCGCGAAGTGTCCGGCGCCCAGGCGCGTCTCGCCATAGAGCGTGGCGAATTCGGACCCTGCGTCCACAAGGGCAGCCAGGGCGGCGATGCGTGCCAGGCCCTCGCAGAGGAAGCGGGCGCGGCGCTCAGCCTCGGCGGATTTTAGTGTCTGTTCCAACGCCTGGGCGAGCGGCGCCACGTTGAAGGCGCGCGACGCGGTGCGCACCAGGCGAGACAGCGTGTCCATGGCGGCCTCGGGATGGCGGCCGGCGGCGCGCAGCACGTCGAGCGCCATGACATTGCCCGAGCCCTCCCAGATGGCGTTGAGCGGCGCCTCGCGATAGTAGCGCGCAAGCGGCAGGTCCTCGGTGTAGCCGTTGCCGCCCAGGCACTCGAGCGATTCGTAGACCACCTGCGGCGTGCTCTTGCACACCAGGAATTTTACCGCCGGCGTCAGCAGGCGGGCATAGGCCGCCTCGCGCGGATCGGTGGCGGCGCTGTCCGCCGCGTGGGCGAGACGGAACACCAAAGCCACCTGGGCTTCCAGTTCGAGGGCAAGGTCGGCGGCCACAGCGCGCATTGCCGGCTGGTCGGCGAGCTTCTTCTGGAACACCGAGCGGTTGCGGAGGTGATGCAGTGCCTGGCTGAGCGCGATGCGCATTTGGCCGGCCGAGGCGATGGCGCAATCGAGCCTCGTGAGGTTCACCATCTCGATGATGGTGCGCACGCCCGCGCCCGCTGGCCCGACTCGCTCGGCGTAGGCCGCGTGAAACTCGACCTCGGACGAGGCATTCGACTTGTTGCCGAGTTTGTCTTTTAGCCGCTGGAAGCGCAGCCCGTTGGCGCTGCCGTCGGGACGGTGCCGTGGCATCAGATAGCAGGTGAGGCCATTCCCTCCAGATTCTTGGGCCGCCTGGGCGAGCACAAGGAACGCGTCGCACATCGGCGCCGACATGAACCATTTGTGGCCGGTGATCTCGACGTGGTCGCCTTGCATCACGGCCTGGGTGATATTGGCGCGCACGTCGGTGCCGCCCTGGCGCTCGGTCATGCCCATGCCGAGGGTCACGCCGGTCTTCTGTCCCCATGGCAGCGGCCTGGGATCGTAGCTGCGCGACAGGATGCGGGACCGCCACTTCTTCAGCACGGCGGGCTCGGCACGGAGCGCGCCGATGCAGGCATGCGTCATAGTGATCGGGCAGAGATGGCCGCTCTCGGCCTGGGTCGCGAGATAGAGCCGCACGGCGCGGCTGCTGAGCGGCCCCTTCGGGTCGCTGCCGTCGTGCGCCGAGGCATGGATGCCGTGACCGATGCTCTTGGTCATCAACGCGTGATAGGCGGGGTGGAATTCGACCAGGTCGAGGCGGTTGCCCTTGCCGTCCATCGTCCGAAGCCTGGGCGGGTTCTCGTTGGCGATCCGGCCGAGGTCGAGCGTCTCGGCCGAACCGTAGTCGCGGCCGCAGGCCGACAGTGCCTTGGCGTCGAGGCCGAGCCGCGCCGCGGCATCGGTCAGCGGCCGGTCCGCGGCGAACAGGTCGACATCGCCGAAGGCGGGCGACTGGTTGAATGAGGCGTCTTCGAGCAGGCCTGAGGTCATGGCCAACCTTAACTCAAGGCTGGGGGCGCGCCACTGCGGGCGGGGTAATTCCCCGCCCTGAAGTGGCGCGCCCCCAGCGGAGAATCAGCTGCCGCCGCCGTACTTGAAGGAGAGTTTCACCTTGGTGCGATAGGCCGTGACCTTGCCCTTCTCGATGACGAGGTCCTGCTCGATGACTTCGGCGACGCGCAGGTCGCGGAGCGACTTGGCCGCCCGTTCAACGGCCACCTTGGCCGCCTTTTCCCAGGACTCGCTGCTGGTGCCGACCAGCTCGATCACTTTGTAGACGCTATCGACCATGTTGAGCCTCCCTGGACACGGTTGTGCCGTTTGATCCGGCGCCGGGTCAGGGGGAGGCTCGGCAGCGGGTGCCTAGCTGGCTTTTCCTTGTGGTGAGGGGAAGCCTATCACGCCGTGGCGAACTTGCCGAATTCCCAGTTGCGGCCGGGGGCGGCAGCGAAGAGGGCCTTGGTGTAGTCGTCCTTGGGCGCGCCGAACACCTGCTCGGCCGAGCCGTATTCGACGACGTGGCCCTTGCTCATCACCGCGACGTAGTCGCAGATCTGCGCTGCCACGCGCAGGTCGTGGGTGATGAACAGCACCGCGAGATTGAGCCGGACGCGGATTTCGTCGAGCAGCTCCAGCACCTGCTTCTGCACCGACACGTCGAGCGCCGAGACCGCCTCGTCGGCGATCAGCAGCTCGGGTTCCATGGCGAGCGCGCGGGCGATGCAGATGCGCTGGCGCTGGCCGCCCGAGAACTGGTGCGGATAGCGGTCGAGCGAATTGGGATCGAGCCGCACGGTCTCCATCAGCTTGCGCGCGCGGGCCATCGCCTCGTCGCGCTTCAGGCCGAAGTTCATCGGCCCCTCGATGATTGAATCGCCGACGGTGATGCGCGGATTCATCGAGCGGTAGGGATCCTGGAAGACGATCTGCACACGACGGCGGTGCGGGCGCAGCTTGCCGGCCGACATGGTCGCGATCTCGGTGTCACCGAGGAAGATCTTGCCATCGGTCGGGTCGATCAGACGGGCGATGCAGCGTGCCACCGTCGACTTGCCCGAGCCCGATTCGCCCACGATGCCGAGCGTCTCGCCGCGGCGGATGTCGAGGTCGACGTCGACGGCGGCCTTCACGACGCGGGCCTTCTGGAAGAAGGCGTTGCCGCTGTAGGTCTTGCCGAGCTTCTCGGTGCGCAGCACGGTCGGGCCGTCCTTGCGCACGCCGCGGTGCGCCGGATGGATCGACGGCACCGAGGAGATCAGCATCTTGGTGTAGGCATGCTCGGGCCGCGACAGGATCTTCTCGGTCGGCCCCATCTCGACCAGCTCGCCCCAGCGCAGCACGGCCACGCGATGGGCGATTTCGGCAACGACGCCGAAATCGTGGGTGATGAACAGCACGCCCGTGCCCTGGCCTTCCTGCAGCTCGGCGATGAGCTTCAGGATCTCGGCCTGGGTGGTGACGTCGAGTGCGGTGGTGGGCTCGTCGGCGATCAGCAGGACGGGATCGAGCACCAGTGCCATGGCGATCATGATGCGCTGGCGCTGGCCGCCCGAGAGCTGGTGCGGGTAGGAGGCGTAGATGCGCTCCGGCTCCGGCAGCTTCACGCGGTCGAGGATGGCGATGATCTTGGCCTTGCGCTGGGCGGCGTCGAGCTTGGTGTGGGTCGCCAGCACCTCGTCGATCTGCAGGCCGCAGGTCATGACCGGATTGAGCGCCGTCATCGGCTCCTGGAAGATCATCGACATGCGCGTGCAGCGCAGTTCCCGCAGGCGCGACTCGTCGGCGGCCAGGATGTTCTCGCCCTCGAGCAGGATTTCGCCCGAACTCGGCTTCAGGGCCTTGGCGAGCAGCCCCATGATGGTGAAGGCGATCACCGACTTGCCCGAGCCGGATTCGCCGACGAGACAGACGATCTCGCCGGGGGCGACCGTGAAGCTCACTTTTTCGACGGCGTGAACACGATCGGCGCCCGTCGGCAGGGTGACGCTGAGGTTGCGGACTTCGAGGACGGGTCTTTTAGCTTCGGGCATTACTGAACTCTCGTCGTCCCGAGCGGAGCGCATAGCGCGCAGCCGAGGGACCTTGTTTCAACGGTCGGGTTCTTGTCGTGGAGAGGAGACCCCTCGACTGCACTTCGTTCCGCTCGGGGTATGACGCTTCGCGTCATACCTTCTTGCTCATCTTCGGATCGAGCGTGTCGCGCAGCCCGTCGCCCATGATGTTGATCGCCAGCACCGTGAGCGCGAGGAAGACACCGGGAAAGAAGATGTTGTGCGGGAACACGCGGAACAGCGTGCGGCCCTCGGCCATGATGTTGCCCCAGCTGGGGATTTCCGGCGGGATGCCGATGCCGAGGAACGACAGGATCGCTTCGGCAATGATGGCGGCGGCGGCAATGAAGGTGCCCTGCACGATCAGCGGCGCCACGGTGTTGGGCAGGATGTGGCGGAACATCAGCGTCCAGGTCGGCGTGCCGACCGAGATTGCGCCTTCGACGTAGGGCTCCTCGCGCACCGACAGCACCACCGAGCGGACCAGGCGCACGACGCGCGGCACGTCCGGCACGACGATGGCGAAGATCACGGTGATGAGGCCGGCGCGCCAGATCGAGACCAGGGCGATGGCGAGCAATATGCCCGGAATGGCCATCAACCCGTCCATTATTCGCATGATGATGCCGTCGGCCCATCGCACATAGCCCGACACCAGGCCGATCACGAGGCCGATGGCGATCGAGACGACGGCCACGGACACGCCGATCATCAACGACACGCGCGTGCCGTAGAGAACGCGGCTGTAGACATCGCGGCCGAGGCTGTCGGTCCCCATGATGACCGTGCGCTTGGCCGTCTGCCCGTCGTCGAGGCGGAAGGTGATCTCGGTGCCCGGCTTCTTGTTGCGCGCCGCCGGATCGATGCGGGTCGGGTCCACGGTGCCGAGGAACGGCGCCAGGATGGCGATGACCAGCATGACCAGCAGGATCGCGCCGCCGAAGATGACGGCAGTGTTGCGTATGGCAAGGGCCCACAGGCTCTTGCGCTTGGTCGATGCCGCCGAGATGGAGGCGGAGTCGACGATCTCTTCGGGGGTGATCGCGCTCAATACCGGATCCTCGGGTCGAACAGGGTGTAGCTGATGTCGATCAGCAGGTTGATCACGACGTAGACCACCGAGAACAGCAGGATGACGGTCTGGATGGTCGGGAAGTCGCGGCTCAGCACGGCCTCGACGGTGAGCCGGCCGAGGCCGGGCAGGCCGTAGACGCTCTCGGTCACGACGGCGCCGCCGATTAGCCCGGCGATGCCGAGGCCGATCACGGTCAGGATCGGGACGGCGGCGTTGCGCAGGGCATGGCGCATCAGCTCGACGCGGTTGGAAAGCCCCTTGGCGCGGGCGGTGCGGATGTAGTCTTCGTTCAGCACTTCGAGCACGCTGGCGCGCGTCATGCGCGCGATCAGGGCGACGAAGATCACGGCCAGCGTGATGCTCGGCAGGATCATGCGCTCGAGGAAGCCCCAGAAGCTGACGCCGATGCGGATATATCCCTGCACCGGCAGCCATCCGAGCTCGATGGCGAAGACGTAGATCAGGCAATAGCCGATCACGAACACCGGCACCGAGAAGCCCAGGACCGAGAAGCCCATGACGATCCGGTCGAGCAGCGAGCCGTGGCGGTAGGCGGCGAGGACACCCATCGGCACGGCGACGGTGACGGCGATCACCAGGGTGCAGATGGCCAGCGCCAGGGTCGGCTCGACGCGCTGGGCGATCAGCTCGGCCACGGTCTTCTTGAAGAAGAAGCTCTCGCCGAAATTGCCCTGCAGGATGTTGCTGATCCAGATGACGAACTGCGTCCAGATCGGCTCGTCGAGCCCGAGCTTGGTGCGGATGTCGGCGATCTGGTCGGAGGTGGCGTTGTCGCCGGCGATCACCGCCGCCGGATCACCCGGCGTGAGACGCAGCATGAGGAAGACGAAAACCGCCACCACCGTCAGAACGGGGATGATGGCGATGAGACGACGGATGATGAAATCGAGCATTGGCCTCTCAGATCAAACAGCAGAAGGTCGCAACCGACCCCCGTCCGGCGCGTCGCGCCACCTTCCCCCAAAGACGGGGGAAGGCGGGTTCTTCTCCTCCCCCGTCTGCGGGGGAGGTGCCCCGGGAGGGGCGGAGGGGTCAGGGACCCCGGCTATTTCTTCTCGATGTTCCACATTACCGGCACCGGCGCCTTGAGCCAGCCGCTGATGTTGGCACGCGAGGCGCCAGGGCCGTACCACTGGCCGATCCAGCCATACTGGGCGGTCTCCAATGCCCGATCCTGGACCGCCTTGGCCAGCGCCTTGGCCTTGGCCGGGTCGGTTTCCTTGGCATAGGCGTCGCGGATCTTCTCCATCTCCGGATCGGTCGGCCAGCCGAACCAGGACTTGTCGCCCTGGGCCACCATATACGAGGTGGAGATCGGGTTCAGGATGTCGGCGGCCACCGAGAAGGTGTGCAGGATGTTCCAGCCGCCCTTGTCGGCCGGATCCTTCTTGGTGCGGCGGGTGACCAGCGTCTGCCAGTCCATCGACTGCATGTCGACCTTGAAGCCGGCCTGCTCGAGGAGCTGCTTGGTCACCGGCGCGGTGTTGGTGAGCACCGGCAGCGTCGTCGATTGCATCAGCACCACCGGCGTGCCGTCGTAGCCCGCCTCCTTGAGCAGCGCCTTGGCCTTTTCGAAGTCCGGCTTGACCAGCAGGCCATTGGGCGCGTCGAAGGCGTTGGGCGTGCCGCAGACGAAGGCGGCGGAGCAGACCTTGTAGAACTCGGGCTCGCCGACGGTCGCCTTGAGGTAGTCCTCCTGGCGCATCGCCAGCAGCGCCGCCATGCGGATCTTGGGATTGTCGAACGGCTTCACGACGTGATTGAAGCGGATGATGAACTGATGGCCGAGCGGGTTCCAGTCGACCAGCTTCACGCCCTTGTCCTTCTTGAGGATCGGGATCAGGTCATGCGGCGGCTGCTCGAGCAGGTCGATTTCACCGGCGACCAGCGCGTTCACCTGCTGCTGGGTGTCCGGCATCTCGATGATCTCGACGCGGTCGACCTTGACGACCTTGCCGCCGGCCAGGCCCGACGCGGCGTCGGCGCGCGGCTTGTACTTCGGGTTCTTGAGGTAGACGTGGCGCTCGCCGGGCTTGGACTCGTTCTTCTGGTAGACGAACGGGCCGGAGCCGATCTGGCTGTCGATCTGCTTGAAGGCGTCGGTCTCGGCGACCGCCTTGGGCATGATGAACGGCACGTTCGAGCTCGGCTTACCGAGCGAGTCTAGTACCAGGCCGTAGGGCTCCTTCAGCACCATCTGGAAGGTCTTGGCGTCGACGGCCTTGAACTCCTTGACGAAGTCCATGAGCTTGAGGCCCATCGCGTCGCGCTTGCCCCAGCGCTGCAGCGAGGCGATGCAGTCCTCGGCGGTGACCGGCTTGCCGTCGTGCCACTCGAGCCCGTCGCGCAGCGTGAAGGTCCATACCGTCTTGTCAGGCGAGACCTCGTACTTGTCGACCATCTGCGGCTTGACGACGTTGTTCTCGTCGGACGCAAACAGCGTGTCGTAGATCAGGTAGCCGTGGTTGCGCGTGACGTAGGCCGTCGTCCAGATCGGATCGAGAATCGTCAGGTTGCCGTTCTGCACGAACTTCAGGACCTTGCCCTGGGCCAGTGCGGGCCCTGCTGCCGCCAGAATTGCGCCGGCGGCAATCGCCCCCAGTGTCCGTCTCATGACCTTCTTCATCGAAGCCCCCTCCGGTTCACTCCCCATCGAGGAAGGAGGAACCCCCTCCGCCCTCGTCGATGGGCGCGCGGGGGACGTGCCCCCGCGCGCGGATCGTCTACTTCTTGGTCACGTTCCAGAACACCGGCACCGGGGCAGTCAGGTTGCCGTCGATGTTGGTGCGCCGCGCGATCGGGGCGTACCACTGGCCGACGTTGATATGCGTCGGATGGTCGACCCAGTACTTCTGCAGGTCCTCAACGATCTGCTTCTGCTTGACCGGGTCGGTCTCCTTGGCGAACTGGTCGCGGAACTTCTCGATCGTGGCGTCGCAGGGCCAGCCGAACATGGCCTTGTCGCACGAGGCATTGAAGAAGCCGGCCATCACCGGATTGAGGATGTCGGCCGCCACCCACGAGGTGAGGAAGGCGTGCCAGCCGCCGGCGTTCGGCGGGTCCTTCTTGACGCGGCGGGCGACCAGCGTCTGCCAATCCATCGACACCATGTCGACCTTGAAGCCGGCGCGCTCCATCTGGGACTTGGCGACGGGCGCCAGGTTGGTCAGCACCTGCAGGTCGGTCGAGTGCATCAGCACGATCGGCGTTCCGTCGTAGCCCGCTTCCGTCAGGAGCTGCTTGGCCTTGGCGGCATTGCCGTTCAACACGTCGGCCATGCCGGCGTCGGTGGCGAGTGGCGTGCCGCAGACGAACGGCGCCTTGCAGACCTTGAAGTAGGTCGGATCGCCGATCGTGGCCTTGAGGAAGTCCTCCTGGGCGAAGGCCACGAACACGGCGTGGCGGATCTTCGCGTTGTCGAAGGGCTTGGCCGTGCTGTTGAAGCGGAAGACGTACTGGTTGCCGGTCGGGTTGTAGTTGACCAGCTTGATGTTCTTGTCCTTGGAGAGCAGCGGCAGCAGGTCATGGCCGGGCGACTCGATCATGTCGATCTCGCCGTTCTGGATGGCCGCAACCTGGGTCTGCACGTCGGGCATGGCGATCCACTCGACCTTGTCGAGCTTGACGACCTTGCCGCCGGACAGGCCGTTCGCGGGCTCGCTGCGCGGCTTGTACTTGGTGTTCTTGACGTAGACGATCTTCTCGCCGGGCTTCCACTCGTCGGCCTTGAAGATGAACGGGCCGGAGCCGATCACGTCCTCGATCTTGATCTGCTGCATCGGGTCGGTTTCGGCGGTCTTCTTCGGCATCATGAAGGGCACGTTCGACGACGGCTTGCCGAGCGACTGCAGCACCAGGCCGTAGGGCTCCTTCATGTTCATCTTGAAGGTCTTGGCGTCGACCACCTCGAGGTTGGCGACCGAGCCCATCATCTTCTGGCCCATCGAATCGCGGGCGGCCCAGCGCTTGATCGAGGCGACGCAGTCCTCGGCGGTGACGGGCTTGCCGTCATGCCATTCGAGGCCGTCGCGCAACGTGAAGGTCCAGGTGAGGTTGTCGGGCGATACGGTGTACTTGTCGACCATCTGCGGCTTCACATCGAACTTTTCGTCCATCGCGAAGAGCGTGTCCCACACCATGTAGCCGTGATTGCGCTGGATGTAGGCAGTGGTCCAGATCGGATCGAGGATCTTCACGTCCGAGTGCATCACGACCTTGAGGGTCTGCGCCTCGGCTGGCGAGATTCCCAGCAATCCACCCAGACTTGCGGCGGCCACGATGGCGGCAGCCGACTTCCTGAAATCGAACATCGTTCAAGTCTCCCTAGTATGCGGACTGTCTTTGCAAGAATCGCGCCGCTGGCAGGAACAGTAGCAGCCTAATGCCCCCCTCTGACAAGCCGATTCAGGGACGCCGCAGCTTCTAGCGCGGCCGGTTGATCGCCTTGTCGAGCAGTTCGAGGACGCCCTCCGACGCAGCGCTCGCGACGATGTCGCCGAATCCCGCCCACGTGCCCTTGGCGGCGGTGAGCGGCACGGGGTTGGACTGGTCGATGTCGCCGATCGTCCTGCCGGCCGGATCCTTGAGCGTCCATTTGATGGCGAGCGTGCCGATCTTCTCGTCGACCGGCGTCAGGCTCACGGTGGCGACCACCGAGAAGGTCTCGGGGCCGGCCGCATCGACGATGACGATCTTGCTCGAGCCCAGCGCGCGCCGCATGCCGGAATAGAGTTGGCGGTTGCCGTCGGACGGCGCGCCAGTGATGGCGCCCACCATCACCCTGACATGCGTCTCGGTCGTGGCGGCGGTGGCGGCGACGGGCGTGGTGCCGGGAATGGCCCCAGGAGTGCCCCCAGGAATGCCCCCGGGAATGCCAGTGGCCGGATCGATCGGTGGGTCCTGCGCGATGCTGATGCCGGCGGCGACCTGGCCCGGTGAGCGCGGCTGGAAGTTGGGCGGCCGGCCGATCAGGGTGGCGATCCGGGGCGCGGCCTGCTGGGCGATGCGCGAGATCAGCTTGTCGCTGGCTTCGGCATAGTCCTCGCCGCGGGTGCGCGTGCGGCTGACGGCCGGCTCCTGGGTCGGGGGCTTGCCCGCGATGCGCCAGTCGATCTGGATTTCGATGCCGTCGCCGGCGTCGCGGGTGCTCATGACGCCGCCGACCTGTATCGGCGCGTCGGCCGGCTGGATCGCGGCCACCACACCATAGGACTGCAGCTCGATGGCCAGTGCCGCCGCCAGTCTGGTGCCCATGTCGCGCGGCATGTTGCGCGGCGGGCCGATGGCGATGTCGATCTTATCCAGTGGCGAGCGATAGTGCGCGGAATCACCGCCGACTGACTCGAACGGCTTGTAGCCCGTGCTGCAGCCCGCCAGCAGGAGGCAGCAGAGAAGGCTCACAACATGACGCATGTCGCGACAAGTCCGAGCAGGCAGCAGAACATCAGGAGGATCAGGTAGGGCACGTCAGCTTCCCAGGTCAGCTGCCGAGGGCGATCGCCGACAGGCCCCGGCCGTAGTCGCGCACGCCCTGGAGCGTGTTGCGCCGGTAGCTGAAGAAATCCTCGGTGGCCGTGAGCGTGTCGTGGCCGGTCGCCGCCACGGCCACGCCGTTGCGCGCAATGCGGTGCACGAGATAGCCCGGCAGGTCGAACATGAAGTGGCCGGCGCGCGTGGCGGCGCGGAAAAAGGTGGCGTTGGCTTCGTCCTGCGCCAGGAACGGGGCGGGAAATTCCGGGCCGACCTCGTAGGAGTGAGGTCCGATGCAGGGCCCGACCGCGACCTTGATGCGCTCGCGGCGGGCCCCGAGCTTTTCCATGGCGACGATGGTCGTGTCGGCGACGCCACCCAGCGCGCCCTTCCAGCCGGCATGCGCGGCGCCGATCACGCCGGCATCGGCATCGGCCAGCAGCACCGGTGCGCAGTCGGCCGACATCACACCCAGCGCGACGCCCGGCCGGTCGGTCACCAGCGCATCGGCCCGGGGCGCGCCGGGCGAGGTCCAGCGGTCTTGGGCCACGGTCAGCACGTCGGCCGAGTGGATCTGGTACACGGTCAACAGGTCGGGCTCGCCGAGGCCAAACTGTTCGGCCGCGCGACGGCGGTTCTCGCGCACGTTGTCGGCTGCGTCGGCTGATCCGTAGCCGCAATTGAGTGAGGAGAAGAGACCGCTGCTCACGCCGCCGCGACGGGTGAAGAATCGGTGCTGCACGCCGTCGAGGTCGGCAAGCGATTTAGCCTGGATCATGTCGTGTCCGAGGGGGTATCCGAAAAGCCGGCCGGCTGGGCGCTTCTGTCGTCGCCCAAGGCCAGAACACGGAAGAGGGTGCCCATTTGATCGGGCGCGATCAAGCGCGCGAGTGCCGCGTCTATCGCGTGCGCCTGCTCCGGGCTGGCCTGGCGCTTCAGCGACTGTGTACGCGCGGCGATTCCCAGGCGGCGGAGAAAGTCGCCCTGGCCCACCGGCCCGAAGGCCCGGACCCGCGCGGCGGTGGTGGCGGCAGCGGCCAGGGCCGCGAAGTCGACGTGCGTGCTCAAGTCGGTTTCACCCGGCCGGTCGAGGATGCCCGCGCCGCGATGGCCACGCACCGCCTGCAGCGAGCTGCCGAGCCCGGACTGATCGTGGCCGTAGTCGACGATCAGCGCCCAGCCGCCGTCGCGGCCCAGGCGCGCGCCGAGCGCGGCGGCGAGCGCCCGGCCGGCTTCGCAGAGTTCAGCCTCGGCGCCGGCCGCCGCCTCGGGCAGCGCGGCGGCAAACGGCGTCAGGCCGGGCGCCAGCGCCAGCCGCAATGTTCCGTCGGGGGCCAGGCCCACCATGCGTTCGCGCCAGCCCTCGGCCGTGCGGTGGAACTGGCGCACCGGCAGCGCGTCGAAGAATTCGTTGGCGACCAGCAGCAGCGGCCCCGCCGGCACGTCGTCGAAGCGCTCGTGCCAGGAGGGCGTGAAGCCCAGGAGCGCGGCGCGCTGGGCGTCCCGGAGCGGCGCATTGGTTTCGACGAGATGGAGGTCGAGGGCGGCATGGAAGCCCGGCACGCCGCGGGTGGCGCGGAGCGCGTCGGCCATCAACGCGCCGCGGCCGGGACCGAGTTCGACCAGCCTGACGGGCGCGGGGCTTCCCAGGACCAGCCAGCGGTCAGCGAGCCAAGCGCCCAAAAGTTCGCCGAACATCTGGGAGATTTCGGGCGCCGTGGTGAAATCGCCAGATGCGCCCAGTGGCAGGACGCGGCGGTAATAGCCGAGGCGCGGATGGCCCAGCGCCTCGGCCATGAAGCCGGCGATCGAGATCGGGCCGGTGAGCGCAATGCGGCGCGCGATCAGACGGCCAAGTTCCGTGGTCACGACAACTTGGGTTTGGCGTAGGCGCGGACGATCAGCCAGCCGCCGAAGGCGAGCATGGGAACCGACAGCAGCATGCCCATGGTGAGCGGTCCCCACAGGTAGCCGAGATGGGCGTCGGGCTCGCGGAAGAACTCGCCGGCGATCCGCGCCACGCCGTAGCCGGCGCAGAACACGCCGGTCAGCAGCCCGGGACGGCGGCGGCCGTCCGTCAGCTTCCACACGGCGACCACCAGAAGCACGAGCAGCACACCCTCGAAGAAGGCTTGGTAGAGCTGGCTGGGATGGCGCGGCAGCGGGCCGCCGCGCGGGAAGAGCATGGCCCACTGGACGTCGGTGACGCGGCCCCACAACGCGCCGTT
>JAUXRT010000315.1 GCA_030681635.1 Reyranella sp. | reverse complement strand
CTCGTAGCCGAGGCTGCCCTGGACGGCGACCTGTCGCTGGGTCTGCGAGATGCCGCGATACGAATAGTCGGAGAAGAAGCCGAGGCCGAAGGCGAAGGTGCCGCCGAACGGCGCCTTCCAGGCCTCCTTCTCAACGGCCGGTGTGTCTTGAGCGAAGCTCGCGCCACCGCCGAGAACTGAAAGCGCCGCCACGATCGACGCGAGTGTCTTGCCGTTCATTGTCCGACTCCCCTGATGAAGGCCGGATCAAACGCCCGCGCCGTTGAGGAAATCCATATTGCCGAACGTCGGCCCGCATAGGGATTTCATAGTCGCCGGCCGCCGCGAGCTTCCGAAAATCCCCCAGGAAATCCCTATGAAATTCCTATGCCGGGCCGCCGGCTCCCGGCTCGAATTCCTATGCCTCGGGGGCCTTCTATGCCGGCGAAGGAGAGCCTCCATGCTCGACGTGCTGTTTTTCGGCGGCGGCCTCGTGCTGTTCTGCCTGCTGATCGCCTACGAACGCCTGTGCCACAGGATCTGAGGCTCCCATGATTCTCGACTACCTCCTGGGCGGCGCGCTGGTCGCGATCCTGCTCGTCTATCTCGCGGTCGCGCTGGCGCGCCCGGAAAAATTCTAGGGAAGCACCGAGGCTGCCATGACCGTCAACGGCTGGGCGCAGATCGCGCTCTTCATCGCGATCCTGCTCGTGCTCACGCGACCCCTCGGCTTCTATCTCAGCCGCGTCCTGGAGGGGCAACGCACCCTCCTGTCGCCCGTTCTGGCGCCGGTCGAGCGTGGCTTCTACCGCTTGGCCGGCATCGATCCCGCCGAGGATCAGAGCTGGTGGGTCTACTGCCGCGCCATGCTGGTCTTCCACGTCGTGGGCTTCGCCTTCCTCTATCTGCTGCTCCGCCTGCAGAGCGTGCTGCCGCTCAATCCGCAGGATATGTCGGCGGTGGCGCCCGATCTGTCGTTCAACACGGCAGTCAGCTTCCTCACCAATACCAACTGGCAGTCCTACGGCGGCGAGCAGACCATGAGCTACCTGTCCCAGATGATGGGGCTTGCGGTCCAGAATTTCCTGAGCGCCGCCACGGGCATTGCGCTCGCCATGGCGCTGATCCGTGGCTTCGCCCGCGCCAACGCCAGGGGCATCGGCAATTTCTGGGCCGACCTGGTGCGGGTCACGCTCTATGTCCTGCTGCCGTTCTGCATCGTACTGACGCTGTTCTACGTCTGGCAGGGCGTGCCGCAGAATCTCAGCCCCTATGTCGAGGCAACGACGCTCGAGGGCGCCAGGCAAACCATCGCCCAGGGCCCTGTCGCCTCGCAGCTCGCCATAAAGATGCTGGGCACTAACGGTGGCGGCTTCTTCAACGCCAACTCGGCGCACCCCTACGAGAATCCGACGGCGCTCGCCAACCTCGTGCAGATGCTCTCCATATTCGTGATCGGTGCTGCCATGACCAACGTCTTCGGTCGCACCATCGGCTCTGAGCGCCAGGGCTGGGCGATCCTGGCCGCCATGGGCGTGCTGTTCCTGGCCAGTGTCTTCGTCGCCTATTGGGCGGAAGCCGGCGGCAACCCGATCCTGGCGGCGCTGGGCGTCGACAATGCGCAGGGCAATATGGAGGGCAAGGAAGTGCGCTTCGGCGCGCCGCTGTCGGCGCTCTTTGCCGTGATCACGACGGCTGCCTCGTGCGGCGCGGTCAATGCCATGCATGACAGCTTCATGCCGCTGGGCGGCATGATCCCGCTGCTCAACATGCTGCTGGGCGAGATCATCATCGGCGGCGTCGGCGCCGGCCTCTACGGTGTCCTGCTGTTCGCCATCCTGGCGATCTTCCTGGCCGGCCTCATGGTCGGACGCACGCCCGAGTATGTCGGCAAGAAGATCGAGGCGCGCGACGTCAAGTTCACCATGCTGGCAATCCTCTGCCTGCCATTGGCCATCCTGGGCTTCACGGCGCTCGCCGTGGTGCTGCCGGCGGGCCTTGCCGGGCCGGCCAACGCAGGCCCGCACGGGTTCAGCGAGATCTTCTATGCCTTCACCTCGGCCGCCGCCAACAACGGCAGCGCCTTCGGCGGGCTCACGGCCAATACCATCTTCTACAACTCGACGCTTGGTGTTGCGATGATCGTCGGCCGCTTCGCCATCATCGTGCCGATGCTGGCGGTGGCGGGCTCGCTCGCCGCCAAGCGCAAGTCCGCCGTCTCGCTCGGCACCTTCCCGACCGACGGCCCGTTGTTCGTGGGCCTGCTGGTCGGCGCCATCCTGATCGTGGGCGGCCTCACCTTCCTGCCGGCGCTGGCACTCGGGCCCATCGCGGAACACTTCGCGATGCTGGCCGGCACGCTGTTCTAAGAGGCACCATCATGAGCACACATGACAAGTCGCAGTCGCTGTTCGACGCGGCGATCCTGAAGCCCGCCCTGGTGGCGAGCTTCACCAAGCTCAATCCCCGGGACCTGATGAAGAACCCGGTGATGTTCACCGTCGAGCTGGTGGCGCTGGCCGCCACGGTGCTGATGGTGCGCGACATCGTCGTGCGCGCGCCGGGAATCGGCTTCGAGATCCAGATCGTCGCCTGGCTCTGGATCACGCTGCTGTTCGCCACCTTCGCCGAGGCGGTGGCCGAGGGCCGTGGCAAGGCCCAGGCGGAAACGCTGCGCCGCATGCGCAGCGAAACCATCGCCAAGGTCCTGGTGGGCGTCGGCGACATCTTCGAGCCGGTGCGCGCCAACGCACTGAAGGTCGGCCAGGTGGTGCTGGTCGAGGCCGGCGACATCGTGCCGGGCGACGGCGAGATCATCGAAGGCATGGCCACGATCGACGAATCGGCGATCACCGGCGAGTCGGCGCCGGTCATCCGCGAGGCCGGCGGCGACCGCTCGGCCGTGACCGGCGGCACCAAGGTCCTGTCGGATCGCATAAAAGTGCGGATCACGGCGGAGGAGGGGTCGAGCTTCCTCGACCGCATGATCGCCCTGGTCGAGGGCGCGTCGCGCCAGAAGACGCCCAACGAGCTGGCGCTGAACGTGCTGCTGGCCGGCCTCACCCTCATCTTCGTGCTGGCGGTCGTCACCATCCCGAGCTTTGCCGCCTACGCCGGCGGCTCGGTCTCGGTGATCGTGCTGATCGCTCTCTTCGTGACCCTCATTCCCACCACCATCGGCGCGCTGCTGTCGGCCATCGGCATTGCCGGCATGAGCCGCCTGGTGCGCTTCAACGTGCTGGCCACCTCCGGTCGCGCCGTCGAGGCGGCCGGCGACGTCGACACGCTGCTGCTCGATAAGACCGGCACCATCACCTTAGGCAACCGCCACGCCACGCAGTTCATCCCGGTGAGCGGCGTCGACGAGACCGAACTCGCCCGGGTGGCCCAGCTCGCCAGCCTGGCCGACGAGACGCCCGAGGGCCGCTCGATCGTCGTCCTGGCCAAGGACAAGTACGGGCTGCGCATCATCGGCACGACCGAGATCAAGGGGCGCTTCGTGGCCTTCACCGCCCAGACCCGTATGAGCGGCGTCGACCTCGATGGTGCCGTGATCCGCAAGGGTGCGGTCGATGCTGTGGTGGCCCATGCCCGTTCGCTGGGGGCGACGCCCCCGATGGACGAAATCGAGCGCATCGCGAGCTACATCTCCAAAGAAGGCGGCACGCCGCTCGCCGTGTCGCGCAACGGCATCGTTCTGGGCGTCGTCTACCTGAAGGACGTGGTGAAGGGCGGCATCCGCGAGCGCTTCTCTGAGCTCCGCCGCATGGGCATCCGCACGGTGATGATCACCGGCGACAATCCCCAGACCGCCGCCGCCATTGCCGCCGAAGCGGGCGTCGACGATTTCCTGGCCCAGGCCACGCCCGAGGCCAAGCTGCGCCTGATCCGCGAGGAGCAGGCCGGCGGCCGGCTGGTGGCGATGTGCGGCGACGGCACCAACGACGCGCCGGCGCTCGCCCAGGCCGATGTCGGCGTCGCCATGCACACGGGCACAAATGCCGCGCGCGAAGCCGGCAACATGGTCGATCTCGACAGTGACCCGACGAAGCTGATCGAGATCGTGGGCATCGGCAAACAGCTGCTGATGACCCGCGGCGCCCTCACGACCTTCTCGGTCGCCAACGACGTGGCGAAGTACTTCGCCATCATCCCGGCCATGTTCATCGCCTTCTATCCGCAGCTCGGCGGGCTGAACGTCATGCAGCTCGCCACGCCGCAGAGTGCCATCCTGTCGGCCATCATCTTCAATGCGCTGATCATCGTGGCGCTGATTCCGCTGGCGCTGCGCGGCGTAAAATACCGGCCCAGCAGCGCCGCCGCACTCCTGCGCCGCAACCTGCTGCTCTATGGCGTCGGCGGCCTGATCGTTCCCTTCGTCGGCATCAAGCTGATCGACGTCATCGTCACCGCGACGGGTCTTGCGTGATGCCCACCCTTCGAGACGCGTGCTGCGCACGCTCCTCAGGGTGAGGAATGAGTGGGTCAAAGAGTCCTCATCCTGAGGAGGCCGCGGAGCGGCCGTCTCGAAGGATGGGCAACAGTCGAGGTACTCAAGTCATGCTTCGCCATATCAGAGCTTCGCTTGTCATCCTGGTGTCGATGGCTGTCCTGCTGGGTCTCGCCTATCCCCTGGCCATGACCGGCCTGTCGCGCGCGCTCTTTCCCGCCCAGGCCGCGGGCTCGCTGATCGAGCGCGACGGCAAGACCGTGGGGTCCGTCCTGCTGGGGCAGAACTTCACGTCCGACCGCTACTTCCACGGCCGGCCGTCGGCCACGGTCGATACCGACCCCAACGACGCCACCAAGACGGTGCCGGCCCCCTACAATGCCGCCAACTCGGCCGGCTCCAATCTCGGCCCGACCTCCAAGGCGCTGGTCGAGCGCGTCCAGGAGGAGGTGGGCAGACTGGGCGGCGCCGCGGAAAAGCCGGTGCCTGTCGACCTCGTCACGACCTCGGGCAGCGGCCTCGACCCGCATATTTCGCCGGCCGCCGCGGCCTGGCAGGTGGCTGCCATTGCCAAGGCGCGCGGCCTGCCTGAGATGGAGGTGCGGAAGCTGGTGGCGCAATACACCGAAGGGCGTGTCCTGGGAGTTCTCGGTGAACCCAAGGTCAACGTCCTCAAGCTCAATCTCGCCCTCGACGCGCTGCCGCAGCGGTGACAATGATCCGCGGTCATGGCCGCTTCGCTTGACGAGTCCCGCCCGTCGCCCGACGCCCTCCTGAAGGCGGCGGAGAAGGAATCGCGCGGCAAGCTGAAAATCTTCCTCGGCGCCGCCCCCGGCGTCGGCAAGACCTACGAGATGCTGTCGACCGCCCGTCGCCGCAAGCTCGAGGGCATCGACGTCGTGGTGGGCGTGGTCGAGACGCATGGCCGCGCCGAGACCGAGGCGCAGCTCACGGGCCTCGAAATCCTGCCGCGCCGGCGCATCGAGTACAAAGGCCGGACGCTCGAGGAGATGGACATCGACGCCGTCCTGGCGCGGCGGCCGGCCCTGGTGCTGATCGACGAGCTGGCGCACACCAACGCTCCCGGCAGTCGCCATCCCAAGCGCTATCTCGACGTCGAGGAGCTGCTGTCGGCCGGCATCGATGTCTACTCGACCCTCAACGTCCAGCACATCGAGAGCCTGAATGACGTCGTGGCGCGCATCACCCGCATCCGCGTGCGCGAGACCGTTCCCGACCGGATCGTCGACACCGCCGACGAGGTCGAACTGATCGACCTGACGCCGGCCGACCTGATCGCGCGGCTGGGCGAAGGCAAGGTCTATGTGCGCGCGCAGGCCGAGCGCGCGGTGCGGCGCTATTTCTCGCCGGGCAACCTGACGGCACTGCGCGAACTGGCGCTGCGGCGTACCGCCGAGCGCGTCGACGACCAGATGCTGAGTTATATGCGCGAGCATGCCATCACCGGCCCCTGGGCCGCCGGTGAGCGGGTGATCGTCTGCCTCGATCCCAGCCCTGCCGCCGCCAACGCCGTGCGTGCCGCCAAGCGCACCGCCGACAGCCTCGATGCCGAGCTGATCGCGCTCTATGTCGAGACCGACCGCCATGCCGGCCTCAGCGACGCCGAGCACGCCTGCCTGGCTGACACCATGCGGCTGGCCGGACAACTCGGCGCCGAGACCGTCACGGTGCCCGGCCGCGCCGTGGTCGAGGAGGTGCTGGCGTTTGCCCGCAGCCGCAACGTCACCCGCGTCGTCGTCGGCAAGTCGCGGCGCTCGCGCTGGTTCGAGCTCACCCATGGCTCGGTGGTCGACGAGCTGGTGCGCAGCGGCTCGGGCCTCATCATCGAGGTGGCGCCCTCGGCCGACGGGCCGACGCCCGCCGGTCCAACCGACTGGCTGCTGGGCGCGCCGCGGCGGATCGGGCCCTACCTCGAAGGCGTCCTGACGACGGCTGCGGCAACCGCGGCCGGCAAGACGATCGATCACCTCATCGATCTGCCCAACATCTCGCTCGTCTTCGTCGTTCCGGTCCTTGTCGCCGCGGCGCGGCACGGCCTCGTGCCTTCGCTCTGGGTCTCGGGGTTGAGCGTGCTCGCCTTCAACTTCTTCTTCCTGCCGCCGCTCTACGAATTCACGATCGCCGACCCGGCCAACGCCGTGGCCCTCATCCTGTTCATGTTCGTGGCGGTGGGGGCGAGCGCGCTTGCCGCGCGCACGCGATCCCAGGCCGAGCAGGCGCGCCGCGAGGCCCGCACGACGGCCGAGCTCTACGCCTTCAGCCGCAAGATCGCCGGCGTCGTCGACCTTTACGATCTGCTGTGGACCGTGGCCACGCATCTGGCCCGCCTGCTGGACGCCGAGGTGGTGATCCTGATGCCGGACAAGGCCGCGGCGGGCAGCGGCAAGCTCGACACGCGCGCCGCCTTTCCGCCCGGCACGGAACTGAGCGAGGCGGAGCTCGCCGCCGCCCGCTGGTCGTGGGATGCCGACCAGCCGACCGGCAGGGGCACCGACACGCTGCCGGGCGGGCGCTGGCTGTTCGTACCCATCCGCACCAGCCGCTCGGCGATCGGCGTGATCGGCGTGCTGCCCTTGAAGGAATCCGGTGGGCTTGGCGCGGCCGAGCGGCGCCTGCTCGACGCGGTGGGCAACCAGGCGGCGGTGGCCGTCGAGCGCGTCACCCTGGCGGCCGACATCGACCAGGCGCAGCTTGGCGCCGAACGCGAGCGCATGCGCTCGGCGATGCTGACCTCGGTGTCGCACGATCTCCGGACGCCGCTGGCCTCGATCATCGGCGCGCTGTCGAGCCTCCGGAGCTACCGCGACCGCTACGACGCCGCGACGCGCGACGAGCTTCTGGGCACGGCGCTGAGCGAGGCCGAGCGGCTCGACCGTTTCGTCGGCAACCTGCTGGATATGACGCGCCTCGATGCCGGCGCGATCTCGCCCCGGCGCGAGGCGGTCGAGGTCGGCGATCTGGTGTCGACCACCCTGCGCCGCGCCATGCCGTTGCTGGCAGGGCATCAGGTGGGATCGAAGGTCGCGCCAGGCCTGCCCGGCCTGGCGCTCGATTTCGTCCTGGCCGAGCAGGTGCTGTTCAACCTGCTCGACAATGCCGCGAAATATTCCAGCCCCGGCGGGCGGATCGAGATCGAGGCGCACCGGATCGTGGAAATCGGCACCGGTGACCGTGTCGAGATCACCGTGCGCGACGAGGGGCCGGGCATCGCAGCCGATCAGCTCGACCGGATCTTCCACAAGTTCCACCGCGTCCATGACGGCGACCGGCGGCTGGCCGGCACGGGCCTTGGCCTGGCCATCGCCCGGGGCTTCGTCGAAGTCCAGGGCGGCACGATCACGGCCCGCAACCGCGCCGATCGCAGTGGCGCCGAGTTCGTCGTCGGCTATCCTGTGGCCTGACATGCCGGGCCGTACATGACGGGCGACGCCGCCTTGATCCTGATCGTCGAGGATGAACCGCCGATCCGCCGGCTGCTGCGCACGACGCTCGCCGCCCAGGACTATCGCGTCCTCGAAGCCGCCACCGGCGCCGAGGCCCTGGCGGCGCTACGCCACCATCGGCCTGACCTCGTGCTGCTCGACCTCGGCCTGCCCGACATCGATGGCCTGGCGCTGATCGGCCAGATCCGCGCCAAGGGGCCGGTGCCCATCGTGGTGCTGTCGAGCCGCGGCGAAGAGGCGGCCAAGGTGGCCGCCCTCGACGCTGGCGCCGACGACTATGTCACCAAGCCGTTCGGCGCCGACGAGCTGATGGCGCGGCTGCGCGCCGCGCTCCGCCATCGCCTGCAGGAGCAGGGCGCCGAGCGTGGCTTTGCCAGCGACGATCTCAGCATCGACCTGGTGCGCCGGCTGGTGCGGCGCGGCGCGGAGGACATCAAACTCTCGCCCAAGGAATACGACATCCTGGAACAGCTGGTGATCCATGCCGGCAAGGTGCTGACCCACAAGCACCTGCTGCGCGAGGTCTGGCGCGACGAATCGGTCGATCCGCAGTACCTGCGTGTCTACGTCCGCCAGCTCCGCCAGAAGATCGAGGCCGACCCGTCCTCGCCCCGTCACGTCCTCACCGAGCCCGGGGTCGGCTACCGCCTCGTCTGAGAGGCGGCGCCGCGATTGCCCAGGGGCCGCCCAGGCCTATTTCGCCATCTTCGCGCCGGTGGCGACGTTGAGCACCGAGCCGTCCTCCAGGCTGATGCGATAGATTTCGCGCAGCACGTTGCCGGAGAAGCCAAGCTCGACGATCGATACCGTCTTGAAGGCGGTGGGGATTCCGTTGGGCAGGATCTGGTTGAACTCCACCGCGGTCTGGTTGAACGCTGCCTGGATCTCCGGCGTGAACTTGGCCATGGAATAGACCAGCGTGTTGTGCGGATTGTGCGGGCGCAGCTCCTTGCCGTCCTTCACGGTGTTGAGGCCGCTGACGCCGACGGTCTGGACCAGCTCCTTGGCGGCGTCGCCCATGACCGCGTAGACCGGCCCGGTGACACGCGGCAGGGGCCCGTCGCGCAGCGGCGTGAGGGCCGTGGTGGCGATGGTGTTGAACGCCATCATGGTCTCGAAGCTCGCCCCTTCCTTCACGATGCCGAGGTCGAGCCACCAGGGGTGGCCGGCGCCCTTGGCGGCTTCGGTCGTGTAAAAGGTCTTCAGCGTCACGTTCAGCACCGGCGGCAGCTTGGGCATCGCCTTCAGCATCTTCTCCGGCGTCGTCGGGTCGGGATTGTGGATGTGCAGGACAGTGACGTGCGGAATGTTGAAGCGCAGCGCTTCGTCGACGAGCTTGGCGTTCAGCAGTTTTTCCCGCAGCAGCCCGCCGATCGTGAGGCCCAGCAGGTCGTTCACCTCGGCCGGCAGGGTGTAGACGAGGCCGAAGGTGCGCTTGTGTTCGCGGAATGCCGGCGACGCGAGTGCGCTGTTGTCGATCGCCCCTTGCGCGGCGGCAGGGCGAACATCGAACAGCGCCAGGCCGGAAAGGACGATCGCCGCCAGGTAGCTGGTAAACTTGATGCTCATGTGGTCCCCCTCGTGAAGTATTTGCCGATGATACGCCTTTGCAAACTACGTGCCTGATGTGACGGGATTGTTGCCGGCCGGATGCCAGCACCGCCAGCAAAATGTGATGTTGCAAGTTAAGCAGATTTTGGGCTATATTCCTGATATGGTCGCCACGGGGTGCATCTTCTGTGTAGGCCGCTCGGGTGTCGTTTGAATTTTCAGACAGGTCCGTGATTCGGACCCGCGTCGAAAAGAATCGTCCGGTTCAAGCGGGCCGGCGCTTTGTGAATTTTTAGACAGACAAATTCCAGACAGATGATGTCCGGAAAAGTGCCGTCGCGCGGGCCTAGAAGAGACAGTCCGCGCGCGTGGCGGGGCGGATGGGATCGGCCGGCATGTCGAGACGGCAGTGATAGTCGAAGGCCGCCCGGTACGGCCCGGCGATGCGGGCCTTGGCCTGGATGGGCAGCACGATGCGGCCGCCGCGCCGGTCGATCTGCTGGCGGCCATAGGCGATGTTGGTGCCGTCGGGGAAATAGGCGGTGAAGATCGAGTGTCCGGCCGAGGAGGTGAACTCCACGGCCAGGACGGCGCCTTCTAGGCATTCGAAGCGCGGACCGCTCTTCAGGGCGCCGGTTTCCGTGGTCTTCTCCTGGGGGCCGGCGATCGTCCAATGCGAGGTGGCGGCGGTTTTCCAGCTCTCCGCCTTCAGGGCACCGCAGCTCAGTTCGCTCTTGGTTTGGCCGTAGGCCGGCCCCGCGAGGATCGCGGCCAGCAGCAAAGCGCCGACGAGCCTCACTTGGGCAAAGCGTCCAGCGCCTTCTTGGCATCGGCGTCGTTCTGCGCCGCCGCCTGCTGCAGCCAGGTCCTGGCCTTGGCGGTGTCGGCGGCGAGGCCGGCGCCGCCCTTGGCGAACAGGAGGCCGAGCTTGCGCTGTGCCTCGGCCACGCCCGCCAGGGCCGCGCGCTCGTACCAGTCGGCGGCGCGGGCGCCCTCGGGCGTAAAGCCGCCGCGCGCGGGCTGGGTCAGCGGGTCGTAGAAGGTGGCGAGTTCGAGCTGGGCCGCGGTGTTGCCGGCTTCGGCGGCGCGGCGGAACACCAGGAAGGCCGAGGCCGTGTCGCCCGCCTTCATGAAATCGCGGCCTTTGGCCAGCATGGCCTCGGGCGTCGGCGCGGGCTTGGTGGCGAGATAGTCGGCCACCGTGTCGCGGATCGACTTCTTCGGCGGCTCGCCGGGAGCTGCGGGCGGCGGCGCGGTCGCCACGACGTCCTGCGGATTGAGCTTGAAGTAGTCGTAGGCGGCATAGCCGGCGCCGCCCACGATCAGCAGCGCGATCAAGACGATGGCCCAGTTGGGGAAGCCGGTGCGTGGCGGCACGACAGGCTCGGGTGGGCGCTCGGCGCGCAGTTCAGGTGCGGGGGCCGGCGGCTCGAAGGGCGGGGGCAGGGGCTCGGGCGCCGGCTCGGGGGGCACCGCCGCCGGCTGCATCCGGCGCAGGCGCACCGTGTCGTCGTAGGTGCCGCTCGAGCCTGCCGCGCCCGAGGTCAGCATGGTGGGCCAGGCGATGACGGTCGTGCCGACGACACCGATGTCGGGCTCCTTCACCCTTAGCCGGATCGTGGCGATGCCGGCCAGGCGATCGCAGATCTCGGGGCCGAGATGGAATTCCAGCACGTCGCCCTGGCGCCCGACCTCGTCGGGGATGAGCCAGGCCTCGGTACGCCGCCAGCCGTCGTCGGCGAGATGCGTATCCGGTCCCTGCTGGCGCTGGATCGAGAGGGCCAGGCCCTCAGGCATGGCGTCGAGGTCGCTGACGTGCAGGATCGCGTGACCCGGTTCGGGAAGGGCTTCGATGGACGCGCGGATCGCCATGGCGCCGCTCAGGCGGGCACGGCGCGCAGGATGGCGCCCAGCCGGTCGTTCTGTTCGGCCGTGATCTCGCGGCCGCCCTCGTAGCCGACATTGTCCATGGCGAGCTGCAGGAAGGCGCGCATCCAGTCCTTGCAGTAGTCGGCGTAGATCGGCGCCGGGTCCTCGCTCAACTGGGGAACACCGTCGACCATCATGGCGGGATGCTCGAAGACGCGGCGGGTCGGCGCATTGGGCGGCAGGCCGGGCCGCTGTTCCAGCGGCAGGCGGTCGAAGCCCAGCGCGCTGATATAGCCGTTGAGAGAGGAGGCGGCCGTGCGCACCTGGCGCTCGGCGATCTCCTCCCACTTGGCGTTGGCGGCGTTCTCCAGGGAACGGACCTCCAGCGAGAGCTGGTCGATCAGTTTCAGGCGATGGGCGCCCACCACCAGCTCGTCGATCATCCAGCCGAGATGCTGACGGTCGACGCCGAGATGCGACAGCGCCTTCTCGTCGGCGCCGACGCGGCGCATGTTCTCCAGCCAGTATTCGGCGGCCTCGCGGGCGAAGCGCTCGGCCCGGTCTTCCAGCACACCGGACGGCGGCGGGGCGCTATGGCTGGCATCGTCGCCGAAGACATCGGCAAAGATGGCGCCGAGGTCGACGGCGGCGCCGGTCGACTGCGCCACCGCGCCGCTGCCCTTGCTCTTGCCGTTGCCGGCGCCCTGCTCGTCGGAGGAACGCGCGGTGGCGATGCGGAAATAGATGTCGCGCAGCGCCGTGTCGGCGATCTGCAAGGCGCCCACCAGCTCGCCGAAGAGCTGTTGCTGGATGCAGGTCGCGAGGCCGCGCAGCACGGTGTGCACGAGGTCGCGTTTCTTGGCGCGGGCATCGCCGTCGGAGGCGCTGTGGAAGCCAGCGAGACGGTCGACCAGGCGGCGGACCTGGATTTCGAGCTGGCCGCGCACCTGGGCACGCTTGATCGCGGGATCGCAGACCGGGGTCAGGCTCTTGACGAGATAGGCCACGCCGCCGTCGTTGGCGCGGAAGGCCTCGTCCCAGGCGCGGGCCGGGTCGGCGAAGTGACGCCGGACATCCTCGTTCTCGACGAAATGGCGCCGGAGTTCGCCGGCGCGCTGGGCGAAGGAATCGGCGATGCCGGCCTCGCGGCCGCCCTCATAGTCCATCAGCCGCTCGTCGATCACCGTCGGGTTGCGCAGCCAGAAACTGTTGTCGAAGGGCTTGCCGTTCCAGTTGGCCGGCCATTCGCCGCGGAAATTGTTGACCAGCGAATTGTTGAGGCGTGCGCTCCAGCGCAGGCGGCGCGATTCCTCGGTCTCGCCGGCCTTCTGCTCGAACTCGCGGTCCATCTTGGTCAGCACCAGGAACAGCGCGTTCTTCTGCTTGGCACGGTCTCCGGGCGTGGCGCCGATCGTCTGGTCGATCCACGCCGTCATCATGTCCGAGAGATCGCGGACTTCCTGATTGCCGTCGGGGATGCAGAGCAGGATCGCGCTGAGTTCGCGCTCGGCGGAGTAGCGCTGGAACAGATAGGCGACCTTGCCGCGCAGCAGCAGCTCGCGCAGCGGGTTGGCGCCCTCGGCCACACCCTTGGTCTTGGCGACGTCGTCGAGGTTGGCGAGCTTCAGCCGCGAACGCGCGCCGGGGAAGTCGAGCAGGTCGGTATGGTCGAAGAAATCCCACGGCTTCTCGTCGATGGCGACGTTGAGCTCGGCGGTGAGCGCGCTGACCAGCGAGCGCGGCAGCCTGGCGTCGGCCGAGGAGCGGCCATCGGCTTGCTTGGGCCGCACCAGCAGCGGGTCGTCGGAATCGGTGCCCAGGCGGTCAAGCGTCAGGACATCGACGATGCTCTTTTCGCGCGGGATCAGCGCGTCCATGCCGAGCAGGGCCTCGGGTGCATGGCCGAGCTTCTGCAGGCCGTCGTAGAGCGTGAGGTAGAGATCGGTGAAGGGCTGGAAGTCGTACCACAGCACCGACCACAGCCGGGCGCGGTCCTGGCCCGAGAGGCGCGGCGCGAGATCGATCGCCTCGCGCCAG
>JAUXRT010000021.1 GCA_030681635.1 Reyranella sp. | reverse complement strand
TTTCCGCCGGCTGCGGTACCCCCATGAGGGCGAGCAACGTCGGTGCCACGTCGGCCAGCTTGCCGTCGGCCAGCGAATGGACCGCCGCCGGGGCGTTGAACAGCAAAGCGGGCACGCGATTCAACGTGTGCTGGGTGTGCTTCTGGTGGGATTTCTCGTCGAACATCTGTTCGGCATTACCGTGGTCGGCGGTGACGAACATGACGCCGCCGGCCTTGCTGACCGATGCCATCAGCCTGCCGAGGCAGGCATCGACCGCTTCCACCGCCTTCACGGCGGCGGCAAGGACGCCGGAATGGCCGACCATGTCGGTGTTGGCGTAGTTCACCACGATCAGGTCGAACTTGCCCGAGCCGATCGCCTCGACGAGCCTGTCCGTCACTTCCGGGGCGCTCATCTCGGGCTTCAGGTCGTAGGTCTGGACCTTGGGCGAAGGCACGAGGATGCGCTCCTCGCCGTCGAACACGCGTTCCTCGCCACCGTTGAAGAAGAACGTGACGTGCGCGTACTTCTCCGTCTCGGCGATCCGCAACTGCTTCAGGCCGGCTTTCGCGATCGTCTCGCCGAGGCCCATCTTGATCACTTCGGGCGGAAACAGCGCCTTGAGGAAGGGGTTGAGCGCGGCCGAATACTCGACCATCCCGGCTGCCGCCGCGAAGGTCACGAGCCTGGGGCGCTTGAAGCCGTCGAACATCGGATCGAGCAAGGCCGTCAGGATCTCGCGGGCGCGGTCGGAGCGGTAGTTGAACATCAGGACGCCGTCGCCGTCCTTCATGCCGGCATAGTCCTGGATCACCGTCGGCTTCACGAATTCGTCGTCGAGGCCGGCGGCATAGCCCTTGTCGATCGCCTGCTTGGGCGTCGTGGCGGTCTCGCCCTTGCCGTCCACCATGGCATCGTAGGCGAGCGCCACGCGATCCCAGCGCTTGTCGCGGTCCATGGGGTAGAAGCGCCCGGAGACGGTCGCGAAGCGGATCGGCAGGCCGGGCTTGAGACCGGCTTCGATGTGCGCCGCGCATTCGAGCGCGCTGCGCGGCGGCATGTCGCGGCCGTCGAGGAAGGCATGGATCGCCACCGGCACGCCGGCGCCGGCGATCAGGTTGGCGAGCACGACCAGGTGATCCTGGTGGGCATGTACGCCACCCGGTGACGCGAGACCCATCAGGTGGCACGCGCCGCCGGTCTTCTTCAGCGTGGCCATGAACTCGACCAGCGCCGGATTCCCGGCGAGCGATCCGTCCTCGATGGCATTGTCGATCCGCGGCAGGTCCGGCACCGCGACGCGGCCGGCGCCGAGATTCATGTGGCCGACCTCGGAGTTGCCCATCTGGCCTCTGGGCAGCCCGACGAAGGTCTCCGACGCGTCGATCAGGCCCTGCGGGCAGGTGGCGATCAGCCTGTCGTAATTGGGGGTGCGGGCATCGAGGATGGCATTGTCCTTGGGGTCGGGACGATGGCCCCAGCCGTCGAGGATGCAGAGGAGGGCGGGCCGCGGATGCGAGGAAGCGGGCATCAGGCGGGCTTGCCGGCGCGCAGTCGCTCGCGCTCGACCGCGTTGAACTTGTTGGGGCAGTTGAGGTCGCGCGGGTCGGTGTTGGGATTCTGGTCCGGCACCTCGATGGCGCAGAACACGAACTCGCCGCGCGGCTCACCGTCGATGCTGATGTCGTAGGTGTAGGTGCCCGGCGGATCGCCCGGGATGATGCACCAGGACCGCTGCAGCACGCCGTCCTGCACGGTCTCGAGCATGCGCGTCGTCGCCCGGGTCTTGTCGGCGCTCACTTCTGTTTCGGGGCCGGCGATCACCTGTTCGGCCGGCTGCGAGGTCGTCAGCACCTCGGTCAGGGAAACCACGCGGTTCGGGCCGCCGAGGTACATCCGCCAGCCGAAGCAGGCCCGGTTGAACAGCAGCGGAATGGCGTTGGTCTCGTAGTGGCGCTGCTTACCGTCCTCGCCCGAGATCGACACGTAGGGAACGTTGCGCACGGGCTTGACCGCCGGCTTGGCGGACGGCGTGGTCTGGGCCAGGGCGGCGGCGGAAACCACGGCCAGGGCGACGGCGGCGAGGGCGGCGGCGGGCCACCGGAAGCGACTGTGCATGGGTGCCAATGTAGCCCCGGTTTTTCGTCAGAACAGAGGCAAAATCGACGCCATTTCAGGCCCCAAATCAGGCCCCCCGTTCAGGCGCGGTGATAGGGATGGCCGGCGAGGAGCTGCTGGGCGCGGTAGAGCTGTTCGGCCAGCATCGCCCGGGCGAGCAGGTGGGGCCAGGTCATGGCGCCGAAAGACAGCACCAAAGCGGCCTTTTTCAACAGCGATTCGGGATGTCCATCGGCCCCGCCGATCAGGAAAGCGATATCCGGCGCGGCATTGTCCCGCCAGTGCGCGAGGCGGCCGGCGAAGGCCTCGCTGTCCAGCACCTTGCCGCGACGATCGAGTGCGACGAGGACGGCTTTGGCCGGCACGGCGTCCAGCAACAGCTCGCTTTCGCGCAGGATCAGCTGGGCCGGCGGCAGCTTCCGCTTCTCCTCGAGTTCGCGGAGCGCCAGCGGCCAGCGGATGCGAGCGGCGTAATGCTCGTAGAGATCGCGCTCC
>JAUXRT010000009.1 GCA_030681635.1 Reyranella sp. | reverse complement strand
ACCTGCCCGGTCGGCGTCTGCACCCAGGATCCGAAGCTGCGCGCCAAGTTCGGGGGCTCGCCGGAGAAAGTCGTCAACCTCTTCAGCTTCGTCGCCGAAGAAGTGCGCGAGATCCTGGCGCAGCTGGGCTACCGCTCGCTGGTCGAGATCGTCGGCCGCTCCGACCTGCTGCGGCAGGTGAGCCGCGGCGCGCGTTATCTCGATGACCTCGACCTCAGCCCGCTGCTGACGCGGGCCGATGGCGGCCGCGAGGTGGCGCATTGCACGGTCGAGGGCCGCAACGAAGTGCCCGACACGCTGGATGCGCAGATGATCCGCGACGCCCAGCCGCTGTTTACGCACCGCGAGAAGATGCAGCTCCAGTACAGCGTGCGGAACACGCACCGCGCCGTGGGCACCAGGCTGGCCGCCATGATCACGCGCAAGTACGGCATGTCCGGCCTGCAGCCCGACACCATCACGGTGCGCCTGCGCGGCACCGCCGGCCAGTCGCTCGGCGCCTTCGCCGTGCGCGGCATGAAGCTGGAAGTGTTCGGCGACGCCAACGATTATGTCGGCAAGGGGCTGAGCGGCGGCACCATCGTGGTGAAGCCCACCATTTCCAGCCCGCTGGTGCCCGAGCACAACGCCATCATCGGCAACACGGTTCTCTATGGCGCGACCGCCGGCAAGCTGTTCGCCTCGGGCCTCGCGGGCGAGCGCTTCGCCGTGCGCAACTCCGGCGCCGATGCCGTCGTGGAGGGCCTGGGCTGCAACGGCTGCGAATACATGACCGGCGGCACCGTCGTGATCCTGGGCCCGGTCGGCGTCAACTTCGCCGCCGGCATGACTGGCGGCATGGCGTTCGTCTACGACCCGGCCGACGCCTTCAAGCTCAACGTCAATCCCGAGACGGTGGCGTGGCAGCGCCTCGACCATCCGCATTGGGAAGGCGAGCTCAGGAAGCTGGTCGAGGAGCATATCGCGGAGACCAAGTCGCCGCTCGGCGCCCGCCTGCTGAACGACTGGGATCGCGAAGTCGAGCGCTTCTGGCAGGTCGTCCCGAAGGAGATGCTGACGCGCCTGCCGCAGCCGCTGTCGATCGCCAAGGCGAAGCGGGCCTAGAACTCGACTGGTATAGGTCGATGCCCCTCCATCACCTCACCCTGAGGAGCGGTCCACAGGACCGCGTCTCGAAGGGTGCGAGGCAGCACCTCGTCGGCCGCCCATGCTTCGAGACGGGCGCTCCGCGCCCTCCTCAGCATGAGGTTTGTTCGCGACATAGACCCGAAATCATCGGGCGCTAGGGACCGCCCGCATGGCCACCACGCCTGTCCCCCGCATCGCGTGGCTGCAGCTTGCCGCCAACATCATCCTGTTTGGCCTGAGCTGGCCGATCATCAAGATCGGCCTGGAGGCGTCGACGCCACTGTGGTTCGCGGCAGCCCGCGCGACGCTCTCGGCCACGACCGCCTTCCTCCTGCTGGCCTGCCTTGGCCGCCTGGCGTGGCCGCATCGCGCCGACTGGCCGATCGTGCTGTCGGTGGGGGCGCTGCAACTCTCCTGCTTCTTTGCGTTTTCCAACCTCGGCGTACAGAGCCTGCCGGCGGGCCGCTCGAGCGTGCTGGCCTACACCACCACGCTCTGGATCGTGCCGCTCTCGCTGCTGATCGGCGAGAAGGTCGGCTGGCGTGCCGTCGCGGGTGTCCTGCTCGGCCTCGCGGGAATCGTCGTGCTGGTCGATCCGCTGCGCTTCGACTGGAACGACAGGGCCGTCATCTGGGGCCATATCTGGCTGCTGCTGGCGGGCTTCACCTGGGCCATCGCCATCGTCCACATCCGGCGCCACCGCTGGCAGCTGACACCGCTCGACGCGCTGCCCTGGCAGATGAGCGTGGCGACGGTGCTGCTCTGGATCCTGGCACTGGTCGCCGAACCCGCGGGCCATCTGGCGTTCGAGCGCACGGAACTCTGGATGTCGCTGCTCTATATCGGCGCCTTCGCCGGCCCGATCGCGACCTGGGCCGCCGTGTCGGTCGGTCGCGCGCTGCCGCCGGTCATCGGGTCGATGAGCATGCTGGGCGTGCCGCTCCTCAGCATCGCCTCGTCGGTCGTGCTGCTGGGCGAGACGATCACCGCGCCGCTGGCCATCGGCACGGCGCTGGTGATCGCGGGCATCGCCGTGGTGATCCTGGACAGGCCGCAAAGCTGACGCGTTGACAGCCCGCGACCGCCTCCCGCATATGCGGAAGGGACGGCTCTTGGACGGAACGAGGGTATGGCAAACAAGGTTTACAAAGACGCGAAGGCGGCGCTCGACGGTGTGCTGCACGACGGCATGATGGTGATGTGCGGCGGCTTCGGCCTGGTCGGCATTCCCGACAAGCTGATCCGGGCGATGCGCGACGCGGGCGTCAAGAATCTGACATGCGTCAGTAACAATGCCGGCATCGACGGCGCGGGCCTCGGCCTGCTGCTCGAGGCCGGCCAGGTGAAGAAGATGATCTCGTCCTACGTTGGCGAGAACAAGACCTTCGCCAAGCTCTACCTCGAGGGCAAGCTGGAGATCGAGTTCAACCCGCAGGGCACGCTGGCCGAGCGCTGCCGCGCCGGCGGCGCGGGCATCCCCGCCTTCTACACCAAGACCGGCGTCGGCACCGAAGTGGCCAGGGGCAAGGAGACCAAGGTCTTCGACGGCCAAGAATATGTCATGGAGCGCGGCCTGGTCGGCGACCTGGCGTTGATCAAGGCGTGGAAGGGCGACACCTCGGGCAACCTCGTCTATCGCAAGGCGGCGCGGAATTTTAATCCGATGATGGCGACGGCGGCCAAGATCTGTGTCGCCGAGGTCGAGGAGCTGGTGCCGGTGGGCCAGCTCGATCCCGACCACATCCACACCCCCGGCATTTTCGTCAATCGCATCCTCTGCGGCGCGCCCTACGACAAGCAGATCGAGCAGCGCACCATTCGCAAGGCTTAGGAGAGTCTGACATGGCCTGGACCCGCGAACAGATGGCGGCACGCGCCGCCAAGGAATTGAAGGACGGCTACTACGTCAACCTCGGCATCGGCATTCCGACCCTGGTGTCGAACTACGTGCCCGAAGACGTCGACATCACGCTGCAGAGCGAGAACGGCATGCTGGGCGTCGGCCCCTTCCCGCTCGACAACGAAGTCGACGCCGACATCATCAATGCCGGCAAGCAGACCGTGACCGAACTCAAAGGCACGTCGTATTTCAGCTCGGCCGACAGTTTCGCCATGGTCCGCGGCGGCCACATCGACCTCTCCATCCTGGGCGCCATGGAAGTGGCAGAGAACGGCGATCTCGCCAACTGGATGATCCCGGGCAAGATGGTGAAGGGCATGGGCGGCGCGATGGATCTCGTCGCGGGCGTCCGGCGCGTCATCGTCACCATGGAGCATGTCTCCAAGGACGGCGCCTCCAAGCTCCTGAAGGAATGCTCGCTGCCGCTCACCGGCCGGCGCGTGGTCGACATGGTGATCTCGGAACTCGGCGTCTTCGCCATCGACAAGACGGGCGATGGCGGCGTGACGCTGGTCGAGCTTGCCGACGGCGTCACCGTCGACGAGGTCAAGGCCAAGACCAAGGCCAAGCTCGCGATCGCGGCCGACCTGAAGGCGACGGCCTAGCTCAACAAGCCTCGCCTACCATTTGGCGAGGAATTTCCGGAGCGGCTCGGCGCCGGGATTGCTGAACTTGCGATCGAGCGCGATCGCCTTGGCCGTGGCGCCCTGGCCGTAATAGAGCGCATTCCAGTCGCTGTCGGCGTCGAGGTACGAGCCCTCGATCGAGGCGCCCGCAAAGAGACCGGCGGAATTTGAGAAGGCCACGATGTCGGCGCCACCTGCCGCCGTCGAGGCGCCCTCGAGGCCGATGCCCACCGCCACCATGGTGACGCCGGCCTCGGCGCCGAACTTGAACTTGTGGTCGAGGATCGCCTGCAGGCCCTTCTCGCTCCGGATGATGAACACGATCTCGGAGACCTTGCCGCCGATCTGCAGGCCGATGCTGCCGGAGCCCATGCCGTAGAACACAGGATAGCTCCAGTCGTTGGGCCGCGTGCGCGCAACCAGAACGCCGCGTCCGCCCGCCGCGCCCAGGATGAAGCCGCCCTGGACGAGTTCGGGAATGATCAGCACGCCCCTGGCTTCGGACATGAGCCTGACCGCGTCGGGGAAGTCCTTGCCGCTCAGGACCTTGCTGGCGCTCGCCAGGCATGAATCGACCAGCGACTGGCGCTTGGCGTCGGCGCGGGCTGGCGAAGTGATAAGGGCCGGGGCGGCGAACGCGGCCGCAGCGCCCCCAAGAACGGTTCGGCGATCGAGCTTCATTTTCTGCTCCTTGGCTGGCGGCCGACGCCGGGGAAGCGCCTAGGTGGCCTCAACAACCTGAAATATACCATGTTTCGCGGCGGAATTGCGGCCTCCGGGCGGGTCACTCCGCCCGAGGCCGGGGAGCAGGCCGGTCCTTCATCAGGAGCGGCAGACCGGCGGCCATGAAGATCACCCGGTCGGCACGTTCGGCCACCCGCATGTTCATCCGGCCCATGGCGTCACGGAACGAACGGCCGAGCGGAGTCTCGGGCACCAGCCCGAGGCCGAGTTCATTGCTCACGAACACCACCGGCATCTTGTGATCATTCAGTGAGCGCAGCATCTCGTCGGTGGCCTCGTCGACGTCCTCGCCGGCATGCAGGAGGTTGGAGAGCCAGAGGGTGAGGCAATCGACCAGCACCGGCTGGCCGTGCGCGGCCGCCGCCTCGAGCGCGGCAGCGAGCTTCAGCGGCTCCTCGATCGTGGTCCAGTTGCTGCCGCGGCGGGTGCGATGGGCCATGATGCGCGTGGCCATCTCGACATCGCCCGCTTCGCCGGTGGCGATATAGACCGCGGGCTGCGGCGAGGCGCCGAACAAAGTGCCGGCCACCAGCCTCTCGGCGTGGGTGCTCTTGCCCGAGCGGGCGCCGCCCAGCACGAGGCTGACCGGCGGCAGGGAATAGGTCGGGATGTGCTCCATCAACCCGCGCTCGCGCGCACCAGCCAGCAGGCGCCGGGCAGGACGACGCCGGCGGCGCTTTCATGGGGCTTGAGCACCGTCGCGATCGCGGACTTGGCCTTCTCGATCTGCTCGGGCGTCGCGTCGGCAAAGGCGCGCGCCAGTGGGCCGAAGCGGCCGGCATTGGCCACCACTTCGGCTGCATCGGCACCCATCCAGATCGGCACATCGAGCGGCTCGATCGAGATCGCGCTGAAACCGGACTCTTTCAGGATGCGTTCGACGCGCGCAGGGTCGCCGAAAGCGTACTGGCCAGGATCTTCCGGGCCGGGACGCGGCAGCGGCGGCAGAAAAGGTGCTGCCGCACGCACCGGCACGAGGCCCCAGGGATTTTCGTCCGGCTTGCGCCAGCACACGAAGGCCAGCCGACCGGCCGGCTTCAAGGCCTGCTGGAAATTCCGGAACGCCGCCACCGGATCGCCGAAGAACATGACGCCGAAACGCGAGAAGACGAGATCGTAGGACGCCGCCTCGAACGGATGCGTGGCCGCATTGCCGACCACGAAGGTGGCGTTGGACACGCGATGCGCGCGCGCTGCGCCGATCAGCGGTTCGGAAATGTCGACGCCCAGCACATGGCCGGACGGGCCGACCGCTGCGGCCAGGGCTTGCGTCGTGCCGCCGTTGCCGCAGCCGATGTCGATCACGCGCTCGCCGGTTCGCGCCGCCGCCATCGCGAGGACGGTCTTGCCGATATCCAGGAGCGAGCGCTCGAGGCGTGCGTAGGACGCCAGCCAGCCCTGCCCGCCCGGGCCGTTCCAGTAGGCCGCCTGCTCGGCCGCGAGCTCGGCGGGAGTCTTCACGCCGCGCTTCCGCCGTGCGCGATCACCAGTTCGCGCGGCATGTAGTTGGTGAAGGCCACGCGCCAGGCGTGCGCGGGATCGGCCTGCTCGAAATGCTCGATGAGCGTGATCGAGACATTGTCGATCTCGAAGCGCACCGCCGCCTCGGGATGCATGGCGAAGGCGTGGCTCAACGCCGCGCGGATCGTGCCGCCATGCGCCGTCGCCACGATGTCGCGGCCGCGATGCTCGGCCGTGAGCCTGTCGATGCTCTTGGTCGTGCGCTCGCGCAGATCGATGAAGCTCTCGCCGCCGGGCGGCCGGAACTCGGGCGGTCCCAGCCAGAACAGATGGTTGCTGCCGTGGTTCTCGGCGATCTCTGTATAGGTGAGGCCCTGCCAGGAGCCGAAATGCTGCTCGGCCAACGCGGGATCGATCAGCAGATTGCCCATCTCGGCGCCGGCCTTGGCCAGCTCTTCCGCCGTCTTGCGTGCGCGTAAAAGGTTGGACGAGTACCAGACCGCGCCCTTGGGCAGCAGCGCCGCCTGGTGACGAAACAGAGCCTCGTTGCTGACGTCGCAGTCCTTGTCGGACTGGCCGTAGCAGCGCCGCTCGGGATTGGGGACCGGCGCGTGCCGCACCCACCACCAACGGGTGACGGCACCCGTAACCTTTGCTCCTGTTGCCATGCAGAGCTTCTAGCCGCCGATGAAGAGCACCGCCAGCACGAGAAAGGCGACCTCCGCCATCTGCTGGACCGCGCCCAAGGTGTCGCCGGTGTAGCCGCCCAACCGCTTGGCGATCCAGTGCGAGGCGGCCCAGGCCGCCGCGACGGTCAGGGCCGGCACCAGGAGGGCCGCGAAGAAGCCTTTTCCGAGCAGCAGCAGGAAGGCCAGCGCCGCGCCGATACCGACCGTGAGCCAGACGTCGTTGTCGGTCGGCTTGCCCACCCGTGCGCCCAGCCCATCGTCCTGGGCCGGCGAGAAAGCGAGCAGCGGATAGGCGATCACGGCGCGCGACAGGGCATGGGCCGCGATCAGCACGACCAGCCCGGTCGAGCTGCCGAACTGCGCCAGGCAGGCGACCTTGATCAGCACCGAGAGTGCGATGGCCAGCACCCCGAAGGTGCCGTTGCGGCTGTCGCGCATGATTTCCAGCCGCCGCTCGGGCGCCACCCCGTGCGGGCCCAATCCATCGGCGGTGTCGGCCAAGCCATCTTCATGCAGCGCGCGGGTGGTCAGCACGCCAGCGCCCACCGCCAACACGGCGGCCAGCCAGTCCGCATCCGTGACACCCCGAACGACCGCGAAGACAAGGCCGGAGGCCAGTCCGACACAGGCCCCGATGAACGGCAGCACCGGCAGCACGTCGGCCAGTTGCCAGCGCGGGATGCCGACATCGAGTTTCACCCCGGTGAAGAACGAGGCCTGCTCGCGGAAGGCGGCCAGCCACTCGTCGAACGAGGAGGGCCGGCCCTGGGGTGCTTGGTACTCGTTAGGACTGGTCATGATCCGGCAAATATAGGAGGGTCCGCGCCCAAATGAATGCCCCAACCACCACTTTCGACGAAATGCGCCGGATCCTGCGCGACCTGCCGGGACCGGACCTTGCCGCCCAGACCGAGGTGATCCGCCGCCAGGTCGAGCTCACCAAGCCGCCGGGCTCGCTCGGCCGCCTGGAGGAGATCGCTTCCTGGCTGGCCGCCTGGCAGGGCCGCGCCCAGCCCCGCGTGGAACGGCCCCGGATCGCCGTCTTTGCCGGCACCCACGGCATCGCGGCGCGCGGCGTCTCGGCCTATCCGCCCGAAGTCACGCAGCAGATGGTGAAGAACTTCCTCAATGGCGGGGCGGCCATCAACCAGCTCGCGGCCGCCATCGACGCCGACCTCCGCATCTACGAACTCGACCTCGACCACCCCACCGCCGACTTTACGCAAGGGCCCGCCATGAACGAGGCGCGGACCGCCAACGCCATGGCCTACGGCATGATGGCGGCGGAGCCCGGCATCGACGTGCTGTGCCTGGGCGAGATGGGCATCGCCAACACCACCACCGCCGCCACGCTCTGCGCCGCTCTCTTTGGAGGCACCGGCGCCGACTGGGCCGGCCCCGGCACCGGCGTCAAAGGCGCCGCGCTCGCCCAGAAGATCGCCGTCATCGACGCGGCGCTGGCCCACCACAGGAGCGCGATCGCGGCCAAGGAGCCGCTGGCCCTGCTGGCCGCCGTCGGCGGCGAGGAGCTGGCGGCCATCGCCGGCGCCATTGCGGCCGCCCGCATGGGCCGCATCCCGGTGCTGCTCGACGGCTACGCCAGCACGGCCGCCGCCGCGGTCCTTTATGCCGTGGACCGCCGCGCGCTCGACCACTGCCTGGTCGCCCACCGCTCGGCCGAGCCCGGCCACGCGCGGCTCTTGAAGGCCATCAACCAGGATCCTCTGCTCGACCTGAAAATGCGCCTGGGCGAGGCCTCGGGCGCGGCACTCGCCGTGCCGATCCTGAAAGCCGCCGCCGCCTGCCATAACGGCATGGCGACCTTCGCCGAAGCCGGCGTATCTTCCCGGGATGCTTAGACGCTCCTTCTTCGCAGCGGCGCTCCTGCCCGCCGTTCCCGCCGCCAGCCGAGCCCATCCCGTGCAGGCACCGACGGGGGCCGAAGCCCAGCGCATGATCGACGAGGTCACGGCGTTCCGCGCCAAGCTCGCCAAGGCCGTCGAAACAAAGGACTTCGCCACACTCCGCGCCTCCTATGCCGATACCTACAGCCACACGCATGGTTCCGGGAAATTCGACAACAAGGACGCGCGCCTCGTAGCGGCGATGGCCGGTGAGCCGCTGATCGAGGCCGCGCCGGCCACGGAACTCGTCTTCCGCGTCTTCGCCGGCCCGACCGTGGTCCTGACCGGCAAGAGCCCGATCCTGAACGTGAAGGAACAGAAGACCTACGACTTCCGCTGGGTCTCGGTGTACGTCACCGCGGCCAGCGGCTGGCAGCTCGCCGTGATCCAGGCGACGCGGCTCTCGTAGAAGAGCGATGAACCTCGTCGCTACCCATCCCTCCGTCGTCTTCGTCCTGTCGTTCCTCACCCTGTGGGCGGCGACGGCGATCGGCGTCGCGCTCCGCAAGCGCAAGCCGCTCAACGAGGCGCTGCGCCAGGACTTCAACATGATCCTGGCCGCGACGCTCACCCTTCTCGGTCTGTTGATTGGCTTCAGCTTCTCGATGGCCAGCACGCGCTACGACCAGCGCAAGACCTACGAGGAGGCCGAGGCCAACGCGATCGGCACCGAATACCTGCGCGCCGACCTGTTGCCCGCCGACGCCACCGCGAAGGTGCGGACGCTCCTGAGGCAGTACACGGAGCTGCGCGTGCGCTTCTACACGGCCAACGAGGCCGACGTTCCCCGCATCAACGCCGACACCGCGAAGCTGCAAAACGAGTTGTGGGCCGCCGTGCTGCCGCCGCAAGGCGGGCCGCCGCCCAATGTCACCACGGTGCTGACCGTGGGCGGCATGAACGACGTGCTGAACAGCCAGGGCTATACCCAGGCGGCATGGTGGAACCGCATCCCCGTCTCGGCCGGCCTGCTGATGGTGTTGATCGCCTTCGCCTGCAACGTGATGATCGGCTACAGCCTGCGCATCGCCACGCATCGCAGCCGTCTGCTGCTCATCCTGCCGCTCGTCGTCGCCATCGCCTTCGCCCTGATCACCGACATCGACACGCCACGCCACGGCCTGATCCGCGTGGTGCCGCAGAACCTTGTGAGCCTGCTGGCGACGCTCGGCCCGCGCTGAGGGGCGATTATTCAGACATCATCTGTCTGGATTCTGTCTGTCTGGAAATTCGCAAAGCGCCGGCCCGCTTGGACTAGATGATTCTTTTCGACTCAGGTCCGAATCGCGGACCTGTCTGATAAATATCCACTCACGATGCCCCGAGGCGCTTCACGATGTCGTCGGTCGACACGACGTCAGCGAAAGTCAGCACCATGGCGTCCCGCGCCCGTCCCAGGCAGGCGAACAGGCGGCTCGGCCTCCCAGACAGGCCTCATGCGACGATATCAGAAATATACCCAGAAACCTGCTGAACTTGCAACTTTAAAATATGACCCCTCTTCTCCTCAAGTTCCTCTCCCCCGCTAGGGGGAGAGGATGAAGCAAGGGGAGAGGAGGAAGAAAGGGGAGAGGAGGAAGACAGGAAAGAGGGTCGAATCGGGCTTTGGCGCGCGCTAGACTGCCCCCGTGACCGACAAGTTCTCTCTCCTGGCTGGGATCGCCGCCGACTGGTGGTGGGAGATGGACGCCGAGCTCAGGTTCACCTTCCTGTCGGAGCGGTTCGTCGAGATTTTCGGGCTGCCGCCGTCGATCGCGGTGGGCAAGCTCTGCACCGAGGTCGTCCCCGCCGATTATGACGATCCGGTCTGGCGGGCCCATCTCGACGATCTCGCCGGCCGCCGGCCCTATCGCGACTTCGAGGTGACGCTCACCGACGCCAGCGGCACGGTGCGGCCGATCAAGATCAGCGGCACGCCTCTGTTTGGCGCCGACGGGACGTTCCAGGGCTATGTCGGGGTCGGGCACGACCTGACCGAGCTGCGGCGCCAGGCCGGGAACGTGGAGTCGATCCTCGCGAACATCGAGCAGGGCGTCGTGCTGCTGGACCGCGATTTCACGATCGTGGCCTACAACC
The DNA here is from genome assembly GCA_030681635.1 of Reyranella sp. GTDB lineage: Bacteria > Pseudomonadota > Alphaproteobacteria > Reyranellales > Reyranellaceae > Reyranella. Next base: position 4,276 of record JAUXRT010000009.1, on the reverse strand, counting down.
ACCGCCTGGCCGAATGGCTGGAGATCCCCGACCGGGACCTGCACGGGCTGCCCTACGAGCAGTTCCTCCGCGACCTCGCCGAGCGCGGCGAGTATGTGAACGAGGACAAGGAGGCCGCCGTCACCGACCGGATGGGCCGGCTCCCGGCGCGCGAGCGGTTCGTCCGCGAACGCAGGCGCAAGGACGGGCGGATCATGTCGATCACCTTCAACCCGCTGCCGGCCGGCGGCGGGGTGATGACCTACACCGACGTGACCGAGGCGCGCAATCGCGAGGCCGAGTTGGCGCTGAGCGAGGAGAATTTCCGCCATCGCTTCCGCAACCTGCCGCTGGCGCAATGGGTTTACAGCCTCGAGACCCTGCGGTTCCTCGAGGTCAACGATGCCGCCCTGGCGAAATACGGCTACACCCAGGAAGAATTCCTGACGATGACCCTGGCGGACATCCGTCCGCCGGAGGACATCGGGCGGATGATGCACTGGCTGGCGCCGGAGCGGATCGGCAACGCCCACACGATCGAGTGGCAGCACCGCTGCAAGGATGGACGGATCCTCGACGTCGAGGCGTTTGGCCGCAATGTCGATTTCAACGGCGAGCGGGCACGGATTGTCCTGATCATCGACAACACGGCAAGACGGCAGGCGGAGCGCCAGACCGAACGCATCATCGAGACCTCGCAGGACCTCATCCACGTCAACGACAGCTTCGGCAAGTTCGTCCGGGTGAGTCCGAGCACGACAGCGATCCTCGGCTACCGGCCGGAGGAACTGCTGGGCCGCGCCGCCAACGAATTCATCCATCCCGAAGACATCGAAGCCGTGCGCGTCGCGATGCGGGCGGCGCGACAGGGGAACGACGGCCGCCGCTTCAGGTGCCGCTACTACCACAAGGACGGTCACCTGGTGTCGCTGCTGTGGTCGGGCGTGTGGTCGGAACGCGACCGCCACTACTATTTCATCGGCCGCGACATGACCGATCACGACCGCACGGAGGAACAGCTGCGGCGCTCGCAGCGGATGGAAGCGATCGGCCAGCTGACCGGCGGCGTGGCGCACGATTTCAACAACATCCTCACGATCATCCTGGCCAACGTCGAAGCCCTCGATGAAGACGAGGGCCTGGACCCGCCGTTGCGCAAGCGGGTCAAGGGCATTGCCGCCGCGACCGAGCGCGCGGCCGACCTGACGCGCCAGCTGCTGGCCTATTCGCGCAAGCAGGCGTTGCAGCCGCAGCGCACCGACATCAACGAGCTGGTCGCCGCCACGGCCAAGCTGCTGGAGCGCACGCTGGGTGCCGCGATCCAGGTCGAGTCCGCCCTCGGCCGCGCTCTATGGAATGCCGAGATCGACGGAGCCCAGCTCGAATCGGCCCTGGTCAATCTCGCCGTCAACGCCCGCGACGCCATGCCCGACGGCGGCCGCCTTCTGATCGAGACGGAAAACGCGTCGCTCGACGCGCGCTACGTGGCGCAAAACCCCGATGCCGCCGCCGGCGACTATGTGATGCTGGCCGTCACCGACAACGGCACCGGCATGGCACCCGACGTGGTCGCCCGGGCCTTCGAGCCGTTCTTCACCACCAAGGAGGTCGGCAAGGGAACCGGCCTCGGCCTCAGCATGGTCTATGGCTTCATAAAACAGTCCAACGGCCATCTCAGCATCTACAGCGAGCCGGGCCGCGGCACGACGGTCAAACTCTTCCTGCCGCGCGCCGCCGTCGAACGGCCGGCCGCGGCGGTGACGCAGCGGGCGGTGCTGCCGGGGGGCAACGAACGGATCCTGGTCGCCGAAGACAATGACGAGGTGCGCGAGGGCGTCGTGCGCCAGCTGCAGACCCTGGGTTACGACGTCTCGGATGCCCCGGATGGCAGCGCGGCTTTGGGCAAGCTAGAGGCCGCGCCGCAGCCCTACGACCTGCTGTTGACCGATGTCATCATGCCCGGCGCGATGAACGGAAAGGGGCTGGCCGACGAAGCGGCGCGCCGGTGGCCGGAAACGAAGATCGTGTTCATGTCGGGCTACACCGAGAACGCGATCATCCGCGAGGGCCGGCTCGATCCGGGCATCCTGCTGCTCAACAAGCCGTTCGCCAAGCGCGACCTGGCGGCGATCGTCCGCAAGGCGCTGGATGCCGCCGACAGAGTCTGACCCCCGAGCGTAGGCACATCAAATAGTCCTCATCCTTCGAGACGGCCCTTCGGGCCTCCTCAGGATGAGGACTATCGGATGCGGCGGCTCAACGGCTGGCCGCCTGCCGCGCCCGCACCTCGTCGCTCGGCCTGATGTCGGCGGCGCGGCTGTAGACCAGGAGCGCCACCAGGAGCACCAGGCACATGAACCCGAACAGGGTGCGATACGCCTCTTCCGAGCGGGCGCCGTCGGGCAAGGGCTCGAACGCGCCCAGGATGACCCCCGAGAGCGTCTGCATGCAGGCGACGCCCAGCATCACGCTGGTGTTCATGGTGGCCATGCCGCGGCCGAGCAGGCGATCGGGGAAGATGCCGCGGCCGTGCGTCATGACCATGGTGCTGGAGGCGCTGAGGAAGCCGATGCCGACGATGGCGCCGATGGCGAGCCACAGCGGCGCCTGTCCCCACAGCGCCAGCGTGCCGAGGATGGTGGCGATCGCCGACGTGCCGGCGATGGCGATCCACTTGCGCGTGTCGAGCACGCGGTCGAGCGGGCCGAACACCAGCATGCCGATCTGGTAGGCGATCACGGCCACCAGCAGCACGTTGCCGGAGTCGATGCGGCTGAGGCCGTGGACCTCGCGCAGGAACGGCCCACCCCACAATCCCTGCAGGGTGAAGGTGCAGGCGTAGTTGCAGAAATTGAGCGCCAGGATGAAGGGCAGCGTCGGATTGCGCAGAACCTCCTGAAGGCCGCGCAGCATCTCCCGGGGCGATTCGGTCTTGCGCTCCAGGAACGGATGGCCGGGCGGCGCGTCGCGCACGATCAGCCAGACCGCAAGGGCCGCGACGCTTGTGAAGGCGACCACCATGGCGAACACACCGCGCCAGCCGATCAGCTCGGTGCCCCAGGCGAGCGGCGTGGTGGCGAGCAGATTGCCGACCAGGCCGATCGACAGCACCATGCCCGCCAGGGTGGAGAAGCGGTCGGGCGGGAACCAGCGCGAGATCACCACCATGGTGCCGATCAGCATGACGCCGAAGCCCGCGCCCATCAGCGCCCGGCCCGTCAGCAGCAACGGCCAGCTGGGCGCGAGCGTGAAGAGCGCAGCGCCGGCCACCGCCAGCAGCAGCATCCCGGAGACCGTGCGGCGCGGCCCGTAGCGATCGAAGAAGAAGCCGCAGGGGATCTGCATGGCCGAGAAGCCGAAGAAGAAGGCGCCGGTGAGCGCGCCCAGCGCCTCCGGCCCGATGTGCAGATCGCGCATCAGGTCGAGGCCGATGGTGACGTTGGCCGCCCGGAAGAAATGGCTGGCGACGTAGGCAATGGCCAGGGTGGCGACGATCGCCAGACCCTGCCGCCGAAGGACTGGTGACATCAGGGGGGCGACATCAGGAGGGGGCTTTCATCGCTGGGAGCGCGCCACTGCGGGCGGGGTAATTCCCCGCCCTGAAGTGGCGCATCTTATGAGCGCCACTGGAGTGGCGCGCTCCCAGCATGGTGAGTCTATCCTAACGGGAGTGTGCGCTAGTGCCGGCTGATCTCGGCGCGCCCCACCACCATGTGATGCACCTCGTCCGGGCCGTCGGCGAAGCGCAGGTGCCGCTGGTTGACGTACATCTCCGACAGCGGCGACCACTGCGAGATGCCGGTGGCGCCATGGATCTGCATCGCCTGGTCGATGATGGTGCAGACCTTCTCCGGCACCATCGCCTTGACCATGCTGACCCAGACGCGGGCCTCGCGGTTGCCGAGCACGTCCATCGCCTTGGCGGCCTTCAGCACCATGAGGCGCATCGCCTCGATCTCGATACGGGCGCGCGACACCAGCTCGAGGTTCTTGCCGAGCTGGATCAGCGGCTTGCCGAAGGCGGTGCGCGTGGCGCCGCGCTTGACCATCAGGTCGAGCGCCTTCTCCGCAGCGCCGATGGAGCGCATGCAGTGATGGATGCGGCCGGGGCCGAGGCGGCCCTGCGCGATCTCGAAACCGCGGCCTTCGCCCAGAAGGATGTTTGCGCCCGGCACCCGCACATTCTGAAACAACACCTCGGCATGGCCGTGCGGCGCGTCGTCATAGCCGAACACCGTCAGCGGCCGCACCACCGTGATGCCCGCGGTATCCATCGGAACGAGGATCATGGATTGCT
>JAUXRT010000008.1 GCA_030681635.1 Reyranella sp. | reverse complement strand
GCAACGCACCGCCGCAGATCGCCAGCACGACATCGTTCAGCTTGGCGCCGCTTGCCTTGGCGACCGCCTTGGCGTCGGCGAGCGAGATCGTGCGGGCGGCATAGCTGCGCTCGCGGGTGATGGTGGCGTTGAAGGGTGTCTTCGGTGCATTCAGGGTCGGGATCTGGCTGATCAGGCTTTGCAAGGTGCCGAGCGCCTTGGGCATCTCGCCAGGCTTGGCGAGGAAGGCACCGGTCATCGCATTCAGGATCTGCGGTGCTGCCTCCCACATCTTGAGCTGCTGTCGCATCATGTTGCCCATGATGTCGGCCATGCCCTTCACCGGGTCGACGGCGATCGGTGCGCTGGGCGCGGCCTTGCCGGCGGCGGCCCTGGGCGGTGGCGGCGCCACCTCGCGCGGCACCGCGGTCACGTCGTAGAGCGCCTTGTTGATCGCCATGCCCGCACCGCCATCGACGGCCGCATGGTGGACCTTGGAGTAGAGAACGCCCTGGCCATTGGCGAGGCCGGTGATGATGTAGAACTGCCAGAGCGGACGGCTGCGATCGAGCGTGTTGGCATGGAGGCGGGAGATCACCTCCTCGAGCTGCGCTTCGGAACCCGGCGCCGGCAGCGTCGTCTCGCGCAGGTGGTAATCGAGATCGATCTCGTCCTCGTCGACCCAGCCGGGATGGTCGAGATCGTAGAGCGAGGGCGCCAGCCGCTTGGAGAAGATCGGGATGGTGTGCAGGCGGCTTTCGAAGAACCGCCGGAAGTGCTGGTAGAAGCTGCCCTCGAAGCCCGGGGGCAACTCGAAATAGGTCAGCCCCGCCACATGCATGGGTGTTTCGGGCGTCTCCAGATAAAGGAACGACGCATCGATGCCCGAAAGCTGCTGCTGCTCCATGACGTTCTCCCGCTAGGCGTCTTCTCGTTGTCTGGTTTGTCCTCCCGCCGGCCTTGCTGAGGCAAGCCTGGGCCCAATGAGGCACGTTTAGTATTCTTGTAAGGCATTGAATTTAAATGATTATCTATTTTTCTTCCCGCATCGCACAAATTCATGTTGCAACGCACCATGGCCGTCCCATATACGGCCCATCGTCAACCCAACGACAGGATTTCGCGATGACCACCACCAACACCGTAATCGAGCACGCCACCGAGACCACCAAGGCCGCCGGCGAGCGCGTCCGTGAGTTTGCCCAGATCGGCGTCCGCAAGGCGACCGAGGGCTTCGAGCAGATCAGCAAGGCCGCGCAGACCGCGTCGGAAGAGCTGAACAGCCAGATCAACCAGGCCCGCGACGGCGCCACCAAGGCCAGCCTCAAGCTGCTCGAGGTCGCCAAGGAAGACACCGACGCCGGCTTCGCCGCGCTGAACGCGCTGCTTGCCGCCAAGTCGCCGATCGAGGCGTTCGACGTCTCGGCCAAGTACTGGCGCGGCCGTCTGGAGACCCGCATCGCCCAGGCCCAGGATCTCGGCGCATTCGTGCGCAAGGCCACGGACGACGCCGTTCGCCCGGTCCAGGAGCGCATCGAGAAGTTCACCAAGATCGCGGCCTAACAGCCGTCGTTCGGCAAAGGGCCCCGCCGCAAGGAGGGGCCCTTTTTGCTGTCCGTTCAGGCCTTCCGGCTTGCCGGCGGTTTCCGCTATGATGCCGGCCGAACTTTGGGGAAAGCCGATGGCCGCGAGAAAGTTGTTTGCCGCGATGATGGCGGGGTTGGCGCTTGCCGGTTGCGATCCGCTGCCCAAGCCCCTCTACACGGAATATACGCCGCCGGCCGCCTTCCGCACCGAGGCGGACGGCGTACGCGTCGACAACGAGGGCTATCAGCTCGACAGCCAGGGCTATCGCGTCAACAAGCGGGGCGAGCGGATCGGCATTGTCGACGTCCAGGCCAAGACGGCAGGCGACAAGTCCAACGCGGTCGCCGGCTACTGGATCAGCAACATCGGCGAGAAGGCGCCCGGCAGCGTGGCGACACCGAGCGGCGGCGCCGGGTCCGGCAGTGGCCCCGGCAGCATCATGAACACCAACCTGCCGACGCCGGCTACCATGCCGCAGCAGGCGCCGATCACGCCCACGCCCGGCAACGTGGCACCGCCGCCGGGCTATCGCTGAACGGGGCCTCTACTCGATCTTG
>JAUXRT010000003.1 GCA_030681635.1 Reyranella sp. | reverse complement strand
CGAGCGCGATCTCGACACCGAGGCGGCGCGCCACCGCGGTGACATGGACCAGCGCATTGGTCGACCCGCCGATCGCCTGCAGCACGGTGAGCGCGTTGCGGAAGGCGGCCGCGGTCATGATCTCGCTCGGCTTGGGTCCCTGCTTCTTGGCCATCTCGGCGGCCAGCCGGCCGGTCGCCTCGGCGACCCGCAGCCGGTCGGAATGGGTGGCCGGGATCGAGCCGCTGCCGGGGAGGCCCATGCCCAGCGTCTCGACGATGCAGCCCATGGTGCTGGCCGTGCCCATCACCATGCACGTGCCCTTGGTCGGCGCGAGACGCTCGCTCACCTGCTCGATGTCGGCTTCCGAGAAGGTCCCGGCGCGATACTGGCCCCACAGGCGGCGACAGTCGGTGCAGGCGCCCAGGACTTCGCCTTTGAAATGACCGACCAGCATCGGTCCCACCGGCAGGACAACGGCAGGTCGGTCGGCACTGGCGGCCGCCATGAGCTGCGCCGGCAGGGTCTTGTCGCAGCCGCCGATCATGACGACGGAGTCCATCGGCTGCGCGCGCACCATCTCCTCGGTATCCATCGCCATCAGGTTGCGCAGGTACATGCTGGTCGGATGCGAGAAGCTCTCGTGGATCGAGATGGTGGGAAACACCATCGGCAGTGCGCCCTGCAGAAGGATGCCGCGCTTCACCGACTCGATCAGATCGGGGACGTTGCCGTGGCAGGGATTGAAGTCGCTGAAGGTGTTGGTGATGCCCACGATCGGCCGGTCGAGCGCGTCGTCGGTGTAGCCGGCCGCCTTGATGAAGGCCTTGCGCAGAAATAGCGAGAAACCGGCGTCGCCATAGGTGGCGAGGCCTTGCCGCAGTCCGGTCGCTTTCGGCGCACCTGAGGCGCGCTTGCGGGAAGCCATGTTGCTCTCTCTTTCCTGTATTTCAGTGCATTTTGTCAGGTCGGTGCGATCGCTTCCAGACCGGCCGCCCATCTTGCATGGGCGGCGGCGTCGCGGCCCAAGGCGAGCGTGCGGGCGAGTTCGAGCCCCATCAGGGCACCAAACTTGAAGCCGTGACCGGAGCAGGGCGACATCACCCAGCCGTGCGTACCCTGCTTCTCGACCACGAACCGTTCGTCCTCGGTCACAGTGTAGAAGCAGACTTTTAGCCGGTTGGTGCGCCAGCGGTCGAAGCCCCGCAGCAGGCTGCGGCAACGTTCCAGCAGGGGCCGGAGTTCGTCAGCGCTTGCCGTGCGTTCCGCCACCGGGTCGCCGGACCGGCTGAATTCATGGTCGCCGACCTTCAGTCCACGGCCTTCCATCGGCGGCACCAGATAGAGCCCGACGTCGCCGGTCTTCTCGATGATCATCGGCCCCCGGGCCCACGCGGCGCGATCCTCGTCCGGCAGGTCGAAATAGATGACGACCTGCCGCGATGGGATCAGGCGCCGCCCGAGATCGGGCAGCAGGCGGCAGACCCAGGCGCCGGCGGCGATCACGACAGTGTCGGCGGCATGCGCCGCGCCGGCCTCCGTGACAACGCGGCCATGCTCGAGGTCGACCGAGCGCACCGCCGTGTGAGGATGAAGGTGTACGCGCGGCTGGCGGGCGAGATATTGGGCAAGGGCTGCGACGATATCCTGGGCGAACAGCACGCCACCCGAGCCGATCCAGAAGGCGCGTTCGACGCCTTTGGCCTCGATCTGCGGAAAGCGATGCCGCAAATCGGCGACCGGTAGTTCGGTCATGGATTTGCCGATGGTCGCCAGCGTGGCGGCCGAGCGCTCGGCCCAGTCGGCGCCGTTGCCGGTGAGCGCCAGTGTTCCGGTGGCGGCGTAGAGACGTTGGCCAAGGTCCTGCCACAGCAAATCCCAGGCGGCATAGGCGTCGTCGATCAGGCGGGCGTAGCCCACGTGATCGCCATAGGGATGACGGATGAGACGATGCTCGTCCATCGACGAGGCGAGCGGGTTGGGCAGCGGACCTTGCTCGAACAACTCGACCTCGTGGCCGTCGCGCGCCAGCCCCCACGCGGTGCTGAGGCCCATGATGCCGCCGCCGACGATGATCGCTTTCATGACCCAGTCCTCATGGTGGCCTAGCGCGTCGGCCAGCGGTCGAGGGCGGCCTGGCGCTCACGCCATTCCAGGCGCGACGCGAGTTCGGCATGAACGCCGGCTGCAATGTCAGGCAAGGGGTGGGCGGCGATCAAGCGGCCCGAATTGTCGAACGACAGCTTCAGGGCACCGACCCAGCGCCCGGGAAATTCCCCGGCCTCGTAGTCCGCGGCATCGGCGACCAAGCGGTCGGCCGAGACGTATTCGTCGATGGTTCTGAGGCACTGGTCGCCGGCCTGCTGCTCGACGATGAGATAATAGGTGTTTTCCATCTCCCCTCCGTTCGAGGACGATAGGGTAGATAGGATAAACTCCTATGGAACGTCAAGCGATAGGCTAGCGGGAATACTTGCCGACGATCAGCTGGACCTTCTGCCACTGGCTGCGGTCGAGGTCGAAATCCTTCGCCGGGTTGAACTGGCGGACGCGCCATTTCTCCGGCGTGGTCCGCAGCAGGCGCTTGACCAGGGCCTGTTGGGCGCCGTCGCCCTGGTCACGGACGAAGACGCAGTCGTCGCCGGGCCGCACCGGCCGGCCGGGATGGACGAGCAACAGGTCGCCCTGCTCGTAGGCCGGGCTCATGCTGTCGCCGATGACGTAGCAGCCGTAGCCGTC
>JAUXRT010000756.1 GCA_030681635.1 Reyranella sp. | reverse complement strand
CGATGCCGATCAGGATGAAGCCCGGGCGCAGCGTGAGCGCCGCCATGATGGAGCCCAGCATCCAGGCGAGCAGCAGGCCGGTCACCACCGTGGCAACCGCGGCCCAGCGGAAGTAGAAGAGGACGTTGGGCGCGATGAACTTGCTGATGGCCGCGCGATGCTCGACCGGCTGGATCGTCGGCATGGTCGGCACCTGCACGAAGTTGAGGTACCACAGCAGGCCAATCCACATCACGCCGCTGATGACATGGAGCCAGCGCATGACGAAGGTCGCCCAGGCATGGTCGATCTTGGTCATCTGGCCGGTAACCAGGCCCACGACGATGACGATGGCGATGAGTAGAACGACCCCGGCGCCGACGGTGCGCCCGGGTGATGTGAAGATGGCACCCATGAGGATTTCCCCTTATGTCGTTGACGGGATTAAAGAATCCCTGTGCTTGGCATTGTAAACTTCAACCTCCGCGCGTTCAACGGCTGTTATCCCCGATGCCCGATTCCTACAGCGCATCTGAAGTCTCGCACCGCTACGTGCTCGATCTCGTGCGCGCGGCCGACCGCGACCGCTTCCTCGCCGCGCTGTTCGCGCCCGAGCTTGCGCGTCGGGGCTTGTTGGCGCTGCTGGCTTTTGACCATGAGCTCGCGCGCACGCGACTCGTCACGCAGGAGCCCATGCTGGCCCGCATCCGGCTCGAATGGTGGCGCGAGGCGGTGGCCGAGGCGGCGGGGGCGGCAACACCGCGGGCGCAACCGATTGTCGAATCGCTGGGCGAAATATCACGACGGCATGGTCTCAGTGCGGAGCGTCTCACGGCGCTGATCGATGCCCGCGAGGAAGAGATCGAGGGCCCGCTCGACGTCGTGCGCGCGGGCCACGCGCTGGCCGACCTGCAACTCGAGGTGCTGGGTGTGCGCGACGGCGCGAGCCGCGAGGCGGCGCGCGCCGTGGCCGCGGCCTGGCTGATGGGCGAGGGGGCGGAACGCGAGGCGTTGCTCGCCCAGGCCCGCGCGCGGCGGAGCGCGATCGATCCGGCGGCGCTGCCGATCCTGTTGCCGGCCTTGCTGCTCGACGGCGCGATGGCGCCCTGGCGCAAGCCACTCGCCTTTTGGTGGGCGGCGCGGCGCGGGCGGTACTGATGTCCTCCCGCATCGATAAGTCGTGGGTGGTCCTCAACAGCATCGAGAACGACCAGCACGACCGCTGTGTCGACCTGTTCCGGCGCCCCGACGGCAGCTTCGGCTTCGAGGAATTCCGCCGCGATGTCGAGGACGCTGGTGTCTGGACGCCGGTTGCCTACTATTCGCGCGCCGCCTATGCCTCGAACGAGGCAACACTCGACGCCGCAGTCGCGCGCGTCGTTTGGCTCGGCGAGGCGGTGAAGTCCCGCCGGAAATAGGGGGGGGGAGGCAGCGTGGCACGCGTCAAGGCGAACGGCATCGAGATCGAGTACGAGGCGGCCGGCAACAAGGACGATCCGGCGCTGCTGCTGGTCATGGGGCTTGGTGCCCAGCTCACCATCTGGCCCGATACGCTGTTCAAGGGACTGGCCGACCGTGGCTTCTATGTCATCCGCTACGACAACCGGGACACCGGTCTGTCGAGCGATTTCGGCTCGTGGGGCATGCCCAACATTCCGGCCGCCTTCATGAAGGCGATGAAAGGCGAGAGGCCCGACGCGCCTTACGTGTTGGGTGACATGGCGGCCGATGCGATCGGTTTGCTCGATGCTTTGGGCATCGGGCGCGCGCACATGGTCGGCGCCTCGATGGGCGGCATGATCGTGCAGATCGTGGCGGCGCAACACCCCGAGCGCGCGCGCTCGATGGTGTCGATCTATTCGACGAGCGGCCGGCCGGGCCTGCCGCCGGGCAAGCCCGAGGCGCTGGCGATGTTGACGGCGCAGCCGGAAGGGCCAGCGCGCGAACAACGCGTCAGGTACGGCATGAAGCTGCGCCAGACCATCGGCAGTCCGGCCTATCCGACGCCCGAGGGCGAGCTGCGTGCCCTGGTCGAGAAGAATGTCGACCGCCGCTGGTATCCCGAAGGCGCGGCGCGGCAGTACCTTGCGGTGATCGCCTCGGGCGACCGCGTCGAGATGCTGAAGACGGTCAAGGTGCCGACGCTCGTCATGCATGGCGAAGACGACCCGCTGCTGCCGGTCGAAGGCGGGCGCGACGTCGCCAAGCTGGTGCCCGGCGCGCAACTCCAGACCATCCCCGGCTGGGGCCACGATTTCCCGCCGCAGCTGGTGCCCACCATCGTCGACCGCATCGCCACCTTCTGCAAAGCCGCGTGAGGAAACAGCCATGAAGTTCGGCATCTTCTACGAACACCAGCTGCCGCGGCCCTGGGGTCCGAAGAGCGAGTATCAACTCCTGCAGGATTCGCTGACGCAGATCGAATTGGCCGACAAGCTCGGCTACGACTACGCCTGGGAGGTCGAGCATCACTTCCTGGAAGAGTACTCGCACTCCTCGGCGCCGGAAGTCTTCCTGGGCGCCGCCAGCCAGCGCACCAAGCGCATCCGCCTCGGCCACGGCGTCATCCAGCTCACGACCAACAATCCGCACCGCGTCGCCGAGAAGGTGGCGACGCTCGATCTCCTGTCGGGCGGCCGTGTCGAGCTCGGCATGGGCGAGGCGGCGGGGCCGGCGGAGCTGCATCCCTTCAACATCCGCGTGCGCGACAAGCGCGAGCGCTGGGAGGAGGCGGTCAAGGCGATCGTGCCGATGTTCACCAAGGAAAGCTGGGAGTTCCACGGCGAGTATTACGATTTCCCCGCGCGCAACGTCATTCCCAAACCATTCCAGAAGCCGCATCCGCCGCTCTGGGTCGCCTGCTCGAACATCGCCACCATCGGCAAGGCGGGCGAATGGGGCATGGGGGCGCTGGGCTTCACCTTCGTGACGCCCGAGGCCGCGCGCGCCTGGGTGCACAAGTATTACAACAACCTTTTGAACAACTCGAAGAAGCTCGCCGACTATCCCAGCAATCCCAACGTTGCGATGGTGTCGGGCTTCATGTGCGCGCCCACCGACGAAGAGGCCGAGGCCAAGGCCGCCGGTTGGACCTTCTTCATCTTTGCCCTGAGCTATTACGGCCGCAAAGGCGTCGATGCGCCGGGCACATCGAACCTGTGGGACGAGTACCAGGCGTGGCGCGGCGGGCCGGAGGAGAAGAAGGCGCTGGAATCGGGCCTGATCGGCTCACCCGAGACGATCGCCAGGAAGCTCCGCCAGTTCCAGGCAAGCCGTGTCGACCAGGTGATCCTGCTCAACCAGGCCGGCAAGACCAGCCATCAGGATATTTGCGAGTCGCTCGAACTGTTCGCGAAGGAAGTGATGCCCGAGTTCCATGCCGCCGAGGGCGAACATGCCATCTGGAAGCAGAAGGTGCTCGACCGCGAGATCGTCCTGGAAGACCTCGACGTCGCGAAATACGACATCTTCAGCCATCAGAACGAACACATCGTCCGCCTCACGCCCGAGCAGCTGAAGCAGAAGATGGCGGAAAAGGAAGCGGCCGCGAAGCGGGCCTGACCCCCTCCGCCCCTACGGGGCACCTCCCCCGTTTGACGGGGGAGGAGAGTCCATTTTTTTCTCCTCCCCCGCTTGCGGGGGAGGTGGCCCGAAGGGCCGGAGGGGCCGCCCCCCAATCAGCCCTTGTTCGGATTGATCAAAAACTTCTCACCGGTCGCGCGCTTGGCGTAGGCGGCGATGTTCTTGAGGTCGAGTGCCTCTTGCAGCGACACCACCTGCGTGTAGTGGCTGGCAAACGTCGTCTTCAGCGAATTGACGACGCGCTCGCGCAGGCGCTGCTGGTCGGGTCGGCCGATCTTCTGCAGGAACGGCGTCAACAGCCAGCCGCCGACGCCCCAGGCCATGCCGTAGTTGCGGTTGAGCTCGACCGCGCCGGTGTTGAGGCTGCCGTAGATATAGACCTGCTTGTGCGTGGTCGACCCGTAGCGGCTGTATTCCTTGGCGGTCTTGTTGAGCGCGATCTCCATGCAGGTCAGGATCTGGCTGGCGAGCTTGCCGCCGCCGATGGCGTCGAAGGCGATCGTGGCCCCGGTCTCGACCAGCGCCTGGGTGAGATCGTCGGTGAAGCCCGCCGCACTCGAATCGACCACATGCTTGGCGCCGATGCCCTTCAGCAGCTTGGCCTGTTCGGCGCTGCGCACGATGTTCACCAGGCCGATGCCGTCCTCGTTACAAATCTTGTTCAGCATCTGGCCGAGGTTGGAGGCGGCGGCGGTGTGCACCAGCGCCTTGTGGCCCTCGCGCTTCATGGTCTCGGTCATGCCGAGCGCGGTCAGCGGATTGACGAACCACGAGGCGCCTTCGGCCGCGGTCGTGCCGGCCGGCAGCGGCTGGCAGTCGCGCGCGTTCAGCAGGCGGTACTGCGCATACATCGAGCCGCCGACCATCGACACCATCTTGCCTTTCAGCGCCTGCGCCGCCTCGGAGGAGCCCGCCTTGATCACCGTGCCGGCGCCTTCGTTGCCGACCGGCATCGATTCGCCCAGCCGCGCCGCCAGGAAGGGAAGGGCTGCCGCCGGGACCTTGGCCGTCACCTTGATGCCGTCGCCGCTGCCGCTCGCCTTGAAGCTCGCCATGTCGGCCGGCCCCAGCAGCAGGCCGAGGTCCGACGGGTTGATCGGCGTCGCCTCGACCTTGACCACGACCTGGTCGGGACCGGGCTCGGGCACGTCGACCTTGGCCAGCGACAGTTCGAGGGCACCGTCCTTGCTGATCAGGGAGCGAAGCTGCAGTCCCGATGTCTTGGTGGCGTCGCTCATCTTTGGTCTCCTGATGTTTGAAGGCGCGCACGATGCCAAGGCGGGCGGGGGCGAACAAGCCCTCGATATCGCAGTCCGGAGGCCGTTGAAGCGGCCCCGGGTTCATGTGACTTTGTTTGCCTCACGAGGGGAGCCTGTCATGGACTACTACGATCTCGGCGCCTACATCCGCGCGGTCACGACCAAAGCCCCCGACACGCAGCTCTGGTTCGACCGTGGTCTCAACTGGCTGTTCGGGTTCAATCACGCCGAAGCGATAAAATGCTTTGGCAAGGCGCTGGAGACCGATCCCGGCTGCGCCATGGCCCATTGGGGCATCGCCTATGCCGCCGGCCCGAACTACAACCTGCCCTGGCACCTCTACGACCCGGCGGGAAAGGCAAAAGCCCTCGCTGCCGCCTATGACGCCATGAAAAATGCGCTCGCCCACGCCAGCAGCGCCTCGCCGGTCGAGCAGGCGCTGATCAACGCCCTGCCGGTGCGCTATCCGCAGCGCGAGGCGATCGAGGACCAGTCGGCCTGGGACCGCGCCTTCACCAACGAGATGCGCAAGGTCTTCGCCAAATACCCCGACGATCTGGAAGTCCGCTGCGTTTTCGTCGACGCCATCATGGTCGAGACGCCGTGGCAGATGTGGGACATCACGACCGGCGGCGTCGCCGAGGATGCCGGCACCGCCGAGGCGGTCGAGCTGCTCGAGAGTGTTTTCCGTGACCAGCCCGACTCGTGGGCCCACCCGGGCCTGCTCCATCTCTATGTCCATCTGATGGAGATGTCGCCGTTCCCGCAACGCGCGTTGCGGGCCGGCGACCAGCTGCGCGACCTGGTGCCCGATGCCGGCCACCTGGTTCACATGCCGACGCACATCGACGTGCTGTGTGGCAATTACCGCGACGTCGTCGTCTATAACCAGAAGGCCGTTGTGGCCGACCGCAAGTTCCTGGCGCGCGAAGGCGCAATGGGCGTCTATGCGCTCTACCGCACCCACAACCATCACTTCGTGGTCTACGGCGCCATGTTCCTCGGCCAGTACACGCCGGCGCTCAAGGCGGCGCAGGAGATCATCGACACCACGCCCGAGGAACTGCTGCGCATTGCCTCGCCGCCCATGGCCGACTTCATCGAGGGCTATATCCCGATGAAGCAGCATGTGCTGGTGCGCTTCGGCAAGTGGCAGGAGATCATCGATCAGGAGCTGCCCAAGGACCGCGCGCTCTACTGCTCGACGACGGCGATGATGCTTTATGCCAAGGGCGTCGCCCATTCGACCCTGGGCAACATCGCCGAGGCCGAGAAGGCGCGGGCCGCCTTCCGCGAAGCCAGGGCCAAGGTCCCGGACACGAGACGCGTGCACAACAACACCGTCGTCGGCCTGCTCGCCATCGCCGAGGAGATGCTGAGCGGCGAGCTCGAATACCGTCGCGCCAACTACGACGTGGCGTTTCGCCACCTGAGGCGCGCGGTCGAGTTGGAAGATTCGCTGCCCTACGACGAGCCGTGGGGCTGGATGCAGCCGTCGCGCCATGCGCTGGGGGCGCTGCTGCTGGAGCAGGGCCACGCCGCGGAGGCCGAGGCCGTCTATCGCGCCGACCTCGGCTTCGACGGCAAGCTCAGCCGCGCCTGCCAGCACCTCGAGAATGTCTGGAGCCTGCACGGCCTGCATGAATGCCTGACCCGCCGCGGCGACACCGTCGAGGCGCCGCTGATCAAGGCGCGGCTCGACCTTGCGTCGGCGCGCGCCGAGGTGGTGGTGCGGGCCTCGTGCTTCTGCCGCAAACAGGCGGCGTGAGAACTTACCTCACCCTGAGGTGGGCGCGCAGCGCCCGTCTCGAAGGGTGGGTCACAGCATTGTTGTTACCCCGGCCTCCTCAGCATGAGGTATTTTTTGCCTTGAAAGGCGGGACATGAAGCGCAGGGAATTTTTCGCCGGTGCGTCCGTCGCCACCACCCTCATCACGTCGGCGGATCTGGCCTTCGCCCAGGCCGGTGGCACGCTCGGCGTCGTGCTGCTGCACGGCAAGCAATCGCGACCGGGCACGCCGGGCCTCAACGACATTTCTTCCAGGCTGTCGGGCATCGGCGCCAAGGTGCTCGTGCCCTCGATGCCGTGGGAGGGCCAGGGCTGGGAGCGCATCTCCGTCACCGTCGAGCAGGTCCACGCGATGATCGACGGCTACGTCGCCCAGTTGCGCGGCCAGGGCGCGCAACGCATCGTCGTCGGCGGGCAGAGTCTCGGCGCGAACGTGGCGCTCTCCTATGCCGTCGCCCGCCAGAACGTCGCGGCCTGCGTCATGCTGGCGCCGGGCCACAGCCCATCTTATGTGTCCCGCACCTATTCCGATGTTCCCGGCTTGCTGGAGAAGGCGGCCGCCATGGTCAATGCCGGCCAGGGCGCGCAGCCTTTCAAGGGCACTGACGACAATCAGGGCAGCAAGCTCGGCCTCAACACGACGGCCGCGGCCTATCTCAGCTGGATAAGCCCGCGCGGACCTGCCTCGATGCCGGTCCAGGCGCCGCTGCTGCCGGCCAGCATTCCGCTGCTCCTCGTGATCGGCCGGCAGGACCCGGCCTTCGGCATGGCCGAGGCCAGCATCTACAAGCCGGCGGCCAAGAATCCCTACAGCAAGTACATCGTCGTCAACGCCGGCCATCGCGATGCCGACTTCGCTGCCTCGGCCCAGGTGGTGAGCTGGATCGGCGGATTGCCGGTTTGAGCTGGCGCTCAATTCCCCCTGGCGGGGGAGAGGATCCTGAAGTCACTGCCCGCTCTGCGTCGCGGCCATCAGCTCTTCTTGAAGTTCGCCTTGCCGCTGAAGGTCGTGCCGCGGGTATAGGTGCCTGCCAGCTGATCGCCCTGCAAGGTCAGCATGTAGATGCCGCCCAGCGCGGAGTCGATCCGGAGCGTCGTTCCCGACGCGGCGCCGTGGCTGGTCTTCAGGCCATTGTCGGCCTTGTCACCGAATGTCGACACGAACGATTGGAGGGCGAACTCCATCCTCCCCTCGACCTGGCCGGTTGGTCTGACAGCGGTGATGATCAACGTGGCTCTGCCGATTCCATCGACCTCTCCCTGCCATCGCCCGACCAGGCTGCCCGCCGGTTGAGCGATGGCGGCGGGTGATAGCGTCAGCCCTGCGGTGATCAAAAGTGTTCTCCGCGTTGGCATGGTTGCCTCCTAATCGCTCAACCTCAGCTGACCGTCACGCCGCCCTTGCCGGCGGCAATTTCCGCACGAGCCTTGGCCTCGGTCAATGGTCCGTCGCGTTGGCGGCCCGGGCTACGTCTTCTTCCGGATCAGATACGTATCCATGATCCAGCCGTGCTTCTGGCGCGCCTCGGCGCGGCGGCGATGGATGTCGCCGGCCACGTCCTTGAGCTTGCCCGAGATCAGGATTTCATCCGGCGTGCCGAGATAGGCGCCCCAGTAGATTTCCATGTCGCCATGAACGGCTGAATCGGCGAAGCGCCTGAAAGTGTCCTCGCCGTCCAGCAGCACGACGGCGCTGTCGATGCCGTCGGGAAATCCCTCGGCCAGCTTGCGGCCCGTGGTCAGCAGCACCGGCTCGGCGATGCGGTTGAGCGGAATCCTGTGGCGCGCAGCCAGTGCCTGGACGGCGGTGATGCCGGGGATGACCTCGTAGTCGATCCTGTGCCGGCCTGCCGCCCGGATCGCCTCGATGTTGCGGATGGTGCTGTCGTAGAGCATCGGATCGCCCCACACGAGGATGCCGGCGGTCTCGCCGTCCTTCATCGCGTCCCGGATCATCGCCTCGAACACGGCCTGCTTGGCCTCGTTCAGCTCGTCGACGCTGGCGCGGTAGTCGGCGGGGGCGGTGTCGCGCGGCGGGCTCGGTGCCTCGACGAAGCGGTGCTTGTGGCCTGAGGCGATGTGGCGGCGGCAGATCTCCTCGCGCAATGCCCTTAGCTTCGTCTTGGCCGGGCCCTTGTCCATCAGGAAGAACACGTTTACGCGGTTCAGTGCCTTCACTGCCTGCACGGTGACGTAGTCCGGATCGCCGGCGCCGATGCCGATGATGAGTATTCTTTTCATCTTCCGCATATCGCCCAGGACGCGGCAAAATGCCAGCGATCTGAAAGTTGCAAGTTCAGCAGGTTATGGGCTATATTCTTGATATCGTCGACGCGACGTGCGTCTTCTGCAGGGGCCGGTTGGCCTCACCGTTGGCCTCCTGGAATTTTCAGACAGGCCCGACGATCGGGCCTGAGTCGAAAAGAATCGTCCGGTTCAAGCCGGACGGCGCTTTCCGATTTTCCGGACAGACAGAATCCAGACAGATGATGTCCGGAAAGTCGCCCTCAGCCGGTCCACGCGCGGCGCGTGGTCGAGAAGGCGAGCACCAGGGAGAAGGCCACGATGCCGGTGGCGACCGAGGCGTAGAGGCCCGAGACGCCCCAGCCGAAGGTGTCGAGGGCAAGCAGGCTGCCGCCGGCGGCGATGGTGATGCGGGTGAGGTTGGCGCCGATCGGCCAGTACATCTCGCCGGTGCCCTGCGAGGCGAAGTAGAGCGCCATGGCGACGCCGAAGAAGCCGTAGACGGGCCCGACGACGGTGAGGTAGTGGCGGCCCGAGGCCAGCGCGCCGGGATCGGCCGTGAACAGGCCGAGCCAGAGGTCGGGCCAGATGGCGACGACGATGCCGATCAGGGTGGCGACGCAGCCTGCCATCAGCGCGCCGGTCCAGGCCAGGCGCTGGGCGCGGGCATATTGCCTGGCGCCGATATTGGTGCCGACCAGGGCGGTGAGCGTGGCGCCGATGCCGAAGCTGATCGGGATCAGCATGTATTCGAGGCGTGAGCCGATGCCGTAGCCCGCGATGGCG
>JAUXRT010000750.1 GCA_030681635.1 Reyranella sp. | reverse complement strand
AAAACCCACGGCGCTGGCGATGCGGCACTGGTGGGCCCAGCGCCGGAAGCCGCCGGCATCGAGGAGCAGGGACTCGGCTGGACGAGCAAGTTCGGCACGGGCAAGGGCGGCGACACGATCGGCAGCGGCCTCGAAGTCACCTGGACCTCGACGCCCACGAAGTGGAGCAACAATTTCTTCTGGAACCTGTTCGGCTACGACTGGGAGCTGACCGAGAGCCCGGCGGGCGCGCATCAGTGGACGCCGAAGCACGGTGCCGGTGCCGATTCGGTGCCGGATGCGCACGACCGCTCGAAGCGTCACGCGCCCTCGATGCTGACCACCGACCTCGCGCTCCGTTTCGATCCTGCCTACGAGAAGATTTCGAGGCGCTTCCACGAGAATCCGGATCTGTTCGCCGATGCCTTCGCCCGAGCCTGGTACAAGCTCACCCATCGCGACATGGGGCCGCGCGCACGCTATCTCGGTCCGGAAGTCGCAGCCGAAGTGCTGCTGTGGCAGGACCCCGTCCCGGAGGCCGATCACGTCCTGGTCGATGCGCAGGACATCGGCGCCCTCAAGGCCAAGATCCTCGCCTCCGGCCTGTCCGTCTCCGTGCTGGTCTCGACCGCCTGGGCCTCGGCGGCCACCTTCCGCGGCTCTGACAAGCGCGGCGGCGCCAACGGCGCGCGCATCCGCCTCGCGCCGCAGAAGGATTGGGAAGTCAATCAGCCGGCCCAACTGGCGACCGCGCTGGAAGCCCTAGAAGGCATCCAGAAGGCATTCAATGCCGCACAGACCGGCGGCAAGAAAGTATCGCTGGCGGACGTGATCGTTCTCGGCGGTGCCGTCGCCATCGAAGAGGCGGCGAAGAAAGCCGGGCATGTCGTCGACGTTCCCTTCACACCGGGCCGCACGGATGCGTCGCAGGAACAGACTGACGTCGAAGCTTTCGCGCCGCTCGAGCCGATCGCGGACGGGTTCCGCAATTACCTCAAGGCCGGACACAACGTCTCGGCCGAGGAGAGGTTGGTCGATCGGGCGCAGCTCCTGACGCTGACCGCGCCGGAAATGACGGTGCTCGTCGGCGGCCTGCGCGCGCTGAACGCCAACTGCGGACAGTCGCAGAACGGCGTCTTCACGAAGAACCCTGGCACACTCACCAACGACTTCTTCGTGAACCTGCTCGACATGGGCACGGTGTGGAAGGCGGCCTCGGAAGCCGAGGATGTCTTCGAAGGGCGCGACCGTGCGACCGGCGAACCGAAGTGGACCGGCACGCGTGTCGACCTCATCTTCGGCTCGAATTCGCAGCTCAGGGCGCTTGCGGAAGTCTATGCCTGCGACGACTCGCAGAAGAAGTTCGTGAGCGACTTCGTGGCGGCTTGGAGCAAAGTGATGGACCTCGATCGCTTCGACCTAGCCTGACCTTACATCGCGCGATGACGAACAGCCGGGGCAACGAAGCCCCGGCTGTTGCGTTACGTACGGATGCTTCGGCGTCTCGTTCTTCTTGCCCCCGCACTGCTCCCCCTGCGCGCTCACGCCGCGCCGTTAGCGCTCGTGCCGCCCTGCGGGCAGGCGCCGGCGCCGCCCTATCCCGCAACCGGTCAGGCGCCCAACGCCGATGTCTGGACCGAACCGGATCTCAAGCGCCTGTCCTGGTACCCGCCCGGCTGCCTGCGCTGGGACAATGTCCGGACGCGACTGGCGGCGGCCCTGGCCGGCCAGTTCCGCTCGCCGCGCTCCCTTGCCCAGCATGCGGCGCGGCTGAGCGGGGTCTCCGCGCTGCCGGGCGTTCGCTACTGGTCGGTCACGAAAGCGAAGTGGATGCCGCTCGTTTCCGACGCCGGCATGCTCGACGGCCCTGAAGGCCAATCGATACCCGACCCGGCGCCGGCCGACCTCAAGACCGGCAGCGTATTCCACTACTTCGAGACCGGTCGCACCGGCCGAACGGTCTATCGCCTGTCCGTATACGAGCGCAGCGCTGACAGGATCGTCGTGGCGACCGAGAACGTTTCTCCGATACGACTCACCATCCTCACGGCTTTCGAACCGGGGGCCCTGGAGTCCGTCACTTTCATCGACAGGCGCGGCCCCGATCTGTGGGGCTATTACCAGATGATCCGGGCCACCGAGGGCGCCAGCGCGCTCGCGCTCGGCAAGGACGCGTCCTACCTCAATCGCCTCGCCGCCCTGTACAGGCACATCGCCGGTATCCCGACCGACCAGGAGCCGCCGATCGCGCGCTGACGCGGAAAGGGGCGGTCAGCTCTTGTTGGGCACCAGCACGATGGCCCGGCCGGCACTGTTCATGCGGCCGGCCCAGTCGGCAGCCTGCGGGCCGCTGCCGAAGAACACGTCGCCGCGGGCCGGCCCCTTGATGGCGGCGCCGGCGTCCTGGGCGATCATCAGGCGACGATAGGGCTCGGTGGCACCCGGCCTGCGCGCCACGGGCCGCACGGTGTCGATCCAGATCGGCGTGCCGAAGGGCGTGAGAGTGGTATCGACAGCAAGGCTGCGCTGCGCGGTGAGCGGAACGCCCTCGGCGCCGGCGGCTGTCTGGCTCTTGGTGTCCCTGAAGAAGATGTAGCGTTCGTTCTTGCGCATCACGTCGCGCGCCTGCTGCGGATTGCGCTTCAGCCAGTCCCGGATCGCCGGCCAGGTGACGTCGTCCTTCTTCATCACGCCCATCTCGATCAGCACGCTGCCGATGGCCGTATAGGGACGGTTGTTGGAGCCGTCGAAGCCGAGGGTCATCGTGCCGCCTTCGGCGAGCTGGATCTTGCCGCTGCCCTGGACCTGGACCTCGAACAGGCCGACGGGATCCTGGACGTAGGCGATCTCCAGGCCCTTGCCCTTCAGCACACCCTGCTCGATCTCGGCGCGCGTGTAGTAGGGCTTGTCGGTGAGATCGGGCGGACGGCGGTAGACCGGCACGGTGAACAGGCGGGACGGCGCCTTGCTGCCGCGCATGTCGGGCTCGAAATAGCCGGTGAACTTGCCCGGCTCCTTGACCACCAGCGGCCTGAAATTCCCCTCGAAGAAGGCACGCGCCGCCCGGTTGTCGCCGGCCTTGATCGCGGCCCCGGCGTCGCAGATGCGCTTCCATTCGGCCGGGGTGATCGTCCTCTCGCCGCCATCGGTGGCGATCTTGGTCTCCGGCCCGTTCGTCAGCTTGGGGCAGGAGCGGCGGAAGGTGGCGAGCGCTTCGCCGTGCCTTTCCTCGGCCCAGCCGGCCACCTCGTTGAACGAGATCGGCGCCAGGGCCACACGCTTCTCGGGTGGAGCCGTTCCATCGACGGCACAAGCAGATAGAAGACCGGCGACGGCGAGCCATACCGCGCCACCGGACAGGATAGCCCAGCGCATTCGGAAAGCCTCCCTCAGCCTTCGCTTTCAGTCTTGGTTAGCAGCCAGTTGGGATCGCTGGAT
>JAUXRT010000745.1 GCA_030681635.1 Reyranella sp. | reverse complement strand
TTCCAGCGCGACGGGACGCGGACGACCCGAGGATGCCTGCCAGATTGCCTGGCTGACCAGGGTCGGCGCTTCCTGCGGGCTCCTGATGCGCTCGGCCCACTTGGTGATGTGGCGCATCATGCCGAGCTGGTCGTGGATTTCGTGCAGATGGCCGTGGCCGCGATCGATGTCAGCCTGCGGGATCTGGCCGATCAGGCCGATCACCGGGGCGTTCATGCCGTAGGCGGTGAGCAGCGCCGCGCCCGCGTTCAGCAGGCCGGGGCCGGGGACCACGGCGAAGGCCTGCGGCTTGCCGGTGACCAGCGCGGCACCCAGCGCCATGTAGGCCGCGGTCTGCTCGTGGCGCGGATGGATCACCCGCAATCGGTCAGCCGCATGGTAGAAGGCGTCGAACAGGGGATCGTTGTGCAGGCCGGGCAGGGCATAGACCGTGTCGAGGCCGTGGTGCAGGAGGGTTTCGACCGTGGCTTCGGCGGTACTGAGACGTGGCATGGCGATGATCTATAGGCCGCACGGCAGGCGATCAAGGCAGGCAGCGGCATGCGCCTGATCCTGTCCATCCTGCTGCTCCTCATTGCGGTGGTGCTGATGGCGGGGCTGCTCGCCTGGTTCGCCGAGCGTCGGCTCGATCGCACGGCCGAGGCCAAGTCCTTTTCAGACGTCGGCAAGGTCCCGGCGGTCGACGTGGCACTGGTCCTCGGCACGGCGCCGATCGGGCCGGAGGGCGGGCCCAACCGCTACTTCGTCTATCGCCTCGACGCGGCGGCCGCCCTCTACAAAGCCGGCAAGGCAAAATACTTCATCGTGAGCGGCCATCGCGACGGCCGCTACGACGAGCCGACGGCGATGCGCGCCGGCCTGGTCGAGCGCGGCGTGCCTGAAGAGGCGATCTACCGCGACTTCGACGGCGACCGCACCCTCGACTCGGTCGCGCGGGCCCGGCTGATCTATGGCCAGACGCGGCTGATCATCGTCTCGCAACGGTTTCATCTGAGTCGGGCATTGTTCCTGGCGCTGCATGAGGGCATCGAGGCCTGGGGCCTCGAGGCGCGTGACGTCGACACCCCCTACAGCATTTTTACGGAACTCCGCCGCTATCCGTCAGCGCTCCGCGCCTACTGGGACGTCTGGATGAACACGCCCCCAGGCGAACTCGGCAAGCCAGTGCGCATCGGAGTCGATCCGCCGGGTTAGCCTTGGCGGCGAAATGGGCGTCGAGGCTATGGCGTGCGAGCGCGGCCATGCGGCGCTTCGCTTGCAGTGGCATTTGCCATAAGGCAATCTTCTGTCTTGTCGGCGGCTTCCCTACCCACAGCTGGACGCGGGGGCGAGCGATGTCGAATAGAAGACAATTGGTCGGGTGCGCGGCTGCGCTGATCGCCTTTGCGGGATTGACTGGCCTGGCCAGTGCTCAAAGCTCACAGGAAACAGAATGGTGTGGGGGGAGAGACAGCACCTCGCCAAGCCGTAAAGCCTCGCCAGACCAAATGATCAGTGGTTGCACGGCTGAAATCCAGTCAGGCAAGCGCAAGGGAGCGGTTCTCTCCGCCGCCTTCACCAATCGCGGCAGCGGCTACGCAAACAAAGGCGACTACGGTCGCGCCATCCAGGACTACGATCAGGCGATCAAGCTCGATCCGAAGAATGCACATGCACTCTTCAACCGCGGCGTCGCGAAAATCAAGAAGGGCGACAAGATCGGCGGTGAGGCCGACCAGGCGGCAGCCAGGCGCATCGACCCGAACATGGGCCGCTAGTCCACTGCGCTCGGTCTCCCCCTAACGCAGCCGACCCGCCGGAGTAGCCGCCATGTCGCGCAGCTCAGGCACCGGCGAGACCACGGGTTTGCCGGCGAAATGGGCGTCGAGGTTCTGGCGCACCAGCGAGGTCATGCGGCGCTGGGCGTGTTCGGTGCCGCCGCCGAAATGCGGCGTCATCACCAGATTGTCGAGGGCCAGGAGTTCGGTGCCCTCGTAGGGTTCCTCGTCGAAGACATCGAGGGCGGCACCTTCGATCACGTTGTGGCGCAGTGCGTCGGCCAGGGCCGCCTCGTCGACCGCCCAGCCGCGGCTGATGTTGACCAGATGGCCGCGCGGGCCCAGCGCCTTCAGCACCTCGGCGTTGATGATGTGCCTGTTGGAGGCGTCCGAGCGCAGGCAGACGACCAGGTAGTCGGCCCAGGTCGCGAGCGCCATGACGTTGGGGAAATAGGCGAAGTCGACGTCGTCGCGCTTGTTGCGGTTGCAGTAGCCGATCTCGAGGTCGAAGCCCTTGGCGCGCTTGGCCAGTTCCATGCCGATGGCGCCCAGCCCCAGGATCCCGAGCTTACCGCCGGTCATGCCGGCAATGGCGCCGAAGCGGTTGGGGATGCGCTTGGTCCAGTCGCCGCGGCGGATCATCTTGTCGGCGCGCACGATGCGCCGTGTCGAGGCGAGCAACACGCCGAAGGCCATCTCCGCCACGTCGGGGGCGTTGGCGTCGGCGCCATGGGTGATCATGATGTTGCGCTTGCGGGCGGCCGCCAGATCGACCCGCTCATAACCGGTGCCGTAGCAGCAGAACAGCGAGAGGCGGGGCAATGCGGCCATCAAGGCATCGGAAAGCCCGACGCTGCCGGTGCTGACGATGGCCTGCACGTCGGCGGCGACGGCATGCGGCACCAGGGCCGGGTCGGGCTTATCCATGTGGCCGGCGATCTCGTAATTCTCGGAGAACGTCGCCAGGGTGGACTTGGTGAAGTGAAAACCGGTGAGAATGACGGGACGCTGGGCCATGTTCTCGCCTATCACGGGCCTGCCGTACCCGTAAATGGACCTTTGCCACGCGGCGAAAAACCGGCTTGGCAAAGATTGGAACGCTGTGCATGGTGCGACGCACTGCTGACTTCTCCGCGTCTCCAACCGACCCAAAAAGCGCTCCATGAAAATTGCCATTCTCAAAGAACGCCGGCCGCATGAGACCCGCGTGGCCGCGACCCCCGAGACCGTCAAGAAGCTGAAGGCGCTGGGTGCGGAAGAGATCGTGATCGAGGCGGGCGCGGGCCTTGCCGCCGCCTACACCGACGAGGCCTATGCCGAGGCCGGTGCAACGATCGTGCCGGATGCCGCTTCCGCCGTGGCCGCGGCCGATGTCGTGTTCAAGATCCAGCGGCCGATGTCGGCGGCCGAGGGCATCGACGAGATCGCCCTG
>JAUXRT010000744.1 GCA_030681635.1 Reyranella sp. | reverse complement strand
GCTCGATGCCGCGCTGCTGGCGCGCTACGAGGGTTTCCTGCGCCCCGAGGACAGGCGCTGGCCGGAGTGGACCAAGGGCCAGATGAAGAAGATCGACGGTGTGCTCGACCAGCTCGAGGCCGAGTCTAAGTCGCTCAAGGGCAAGCCCAACATCGGCACCGTCACCATTGCCTGCGCGCTCGGCTATCTCGACTTCCGCTTCGCCAGCCACGACTGGCGCGGCAAGCGCGCCCGGCTCGCCAAGTGGTTCGCGGCCTTCTCCAAGCTGCCGTCGATGAAGGCGACGGTCCCGCCGCCGGCGTGACGTCGATCGGATTGACTGCAGACGAGATCATTGCCCGTCTCGGATTGCAGCCGCATCCCGAAGGCGGGCATTTTCGTGAAACCTTCCGAGCGCCGGACGCCCAGGGAGCTGCGGGCCGGGCGGCCAGCACCGCGATCTTCTTCCTGCTCAAGGCGGGCGAGCGCTCGCACTGGCACCGGGTCGATGCCGACGAGGTCTGGCATCACTATGCCGGCGCATCGCTCGAACTCTCGATGAGCGACGATGGCCGTGCCGTCCGGCATCGGCGGCTCGGCGGCGATTTCGACATCGGCGAGACGCCGCAGATCGTGGTGCCGCGCGGCGTCTGGCAGGCGGCGCGCTCGCTCGGCACCTGGACATTGGTCGGCTGTACCGTGGCGCCCGGCTTCGACTTCGCGGGCTTCGAACTGGCGCCGCCCGGCTGGGAACCGGGCTAGCGCCGCCAGAGCTCGCGTGAGGCGAGGGTGGCGCCGGCCGTGACGAGCAAGGCGGCGAGCAGCAGTGCGCCGGTCGGTTCGGCAAGGCCGCAAGCGATCAGGATCGCCGTCGACAGAATCGGTGTCGCATAGCTGAACGCACCCAGTGCGCGGATGTCGCCGCGTTTGACGGCATGGTCCCAGAAATAGAAGGCCGATCCCGTGGGCCCCAGGCCGAGTGCCAACACGGCGAGCCAGGCAAGGGGCGAGGCCGGCCAGACCGTGCGCTCGAACACCAGGTGGCAGAGCAGCGAGAGAACCGCCGACGCGGCGCAGAAGCTGGCAATGGCATCGGTCGGCGTGTCGCCGAAACGGCGCGACAGCACCGAATAGAGCGCCCAGGTGAAGGCGCAGCCCAGCGCCAGCGCGTAGCCCAGCGCATGCCCCATCGCATGCTCACCGGCGAAGTTCAGTCCACGGCCGAAGGCGAGCAGCGCCACGCCGGCGAAGCCCAATCCGGCGCCGGCCAGATGCGTCCAGCCCAGACGTTCACCAGCGAACGGCGCCGACAGCAGCACGATCAGGAGCGGCCAGAGATAGTTGACGAGGTTGGCTTCGGCCGGCGGTGCCAGCTGCAGCGCGCCGAAGTAGAGCGCGTGGTAACCGAACAATCCGCAGATGCCCAGCAGCCAGACCTTCGCCGGCCAGCGCACCAGTCCCATCCAGCCGACGCCGCGTCGCCAGGCGCGAACGATGCCGATGGAGGCGCCGACCGCGAACGTCATGGCAACCATCTGGAACGGTGGAATCGGGCCCGCCAGGACGGAAAGCGCGGCAAGCGAGCCCCAAAGGCAGATGGCGGTCAGTCCGGCGGCCATCGCCCGCCGTCGGACGGTATCGGTTGTCGTCATGGTCGCCGCATAGAGAATGCAACCGGAATTGTCGAGCGGATGCGTGCGTTGCGTTTCACGGTTACGATGCCGTTACAGCGGAGACGGCATGTTCGTTAGACCGACCAACCCGATCAGTCATCGTCTGGCGCGCATGGCCTTCATTTCGGCCTGCGTGGCCGCGCTGATCGTCGCTGCCGCCGGTCCACTGCATCGCTACCTGGGGTTGGACATCGAGGCGGCGATCGCCGTCTTTCGCTATGGCTTCTATGTCGCCGTTGCCGGCGTGGCGCTCGGGCTTGCGACCATCGTTCCGACACGGCCCGGCGACCGGCGGCGCGGATTCGTGGCGGCGTTTCTCGCCATCGTGGTCGGCGTGGCCGGCGCCTGGATGCCGGTCAGCTGGTTCCTGTGGTCGCAGCAACTGCCGGTGATCAACGACATCTCGACCGACATCGGCAACCCGCCGGCCATGGTCGCCCTGCTGCAGTTGCGGCGAGGGGCGCCCAATCCACCCGCCTATCCCGGTGCCGCCGCGGCGACACTCCAGCGCGAGGCCTATCCCGACATCGTGACCATCGTCATGCCCGTCGCTCCGGCCGAAGCCTTCAAGCGCGCCGACCGGGTGGCGATGGCGATGGGCTGGGACGTTGTCGCGCGCGCCCCGGCGGAAGGGCGCCTGGAAGCCGTCGACACCAGCGGCTGGTTCGGCTTTCGCGACGACATCGTGGTGCGCATTCGTGCCGCCGGCACAGGCAGCCGGATCGATGTCCGCTCCAAGAGCCGCGCCGGCGAGTCCGATCTTGGCGTCAACGCGCGGCGCATCCGCGACTTCAGCGCCCGCCTGAAGGCCGAGCCCTGATCCTTTCCCCGGTCGATTCGGTCAGGCGTCGCCGAGCGGCAGGGTAAAGCGGAAGGTCGTGCCCGAGGGGCCGGTCTCCGCGAGCGCGATATCGCCGCCGTGGTTGCGTACCAGGTCGCGGGCGATGGCAAGGCCGAGGCCCGCGCCGCCGGCGCGTCCACCGATCGTGAAGGGCCGGAAGAGCTGGGTCGCGACCGCCTGCGGCACGCCGGGGCCGTTGTCGGCGACATCGACCAGAAGATAGGCGCCGTTTGCCCGGGACCGCACGATGACGGTGGTGGCGCCGGCTTCGAAGGCGTTGCGGCCGAGATTGACGAAGACACGATAAAGCAGGTCGCGGTCGGCGCGCGCGGTGCAGCCCTCGCCGACCTCGTTCAGCCACGCGCGGACGATGTTGGGGGTGCTGTCCTCGCCCTGCTCCTGCAGGGCGATTCCGGCCTCGTCGACCAGGTCGGCGAGGTCGAGGGTGGTCAACCGCGGCGCCGGCCGGTCGCGCACATATTCAATGGCGTCGCTGGCCAGCCGCGCGGCGCGATCGATGGTGTTGAGGATGGTCGGCGCGAGCGCCCGCGTGCGCTCGTCGTCGCTGCGCGCCAACCGGTCGGACAGCAATCGCGCCGTCGACAGCATGTTGCGCAGGTCGTGATTGATCTTGTTGGTCGCGGCGCCGACTTCGGCGAGGCGGGATTTCTGCCGCAGCGAGGCGCGCAGCTCGCGCTGCAGGTTCTGGAACTCACGGTCGACGACGCCGATCTCGTCGCTGCGCTGGGTCGGTGCCCGTTCGGTTCCGGCCTCCTCGGGCGCGCGGCGGAAGGCGGTCATGTCGGACGACAGGTCTTGTAGCGGCCGGATCACCAGCCAGCGCAGTGCAAGATAGAGAAAGACGGCGGTGAACACCGAGATGATGACGGACAGGATCAGGATGCGGCCGGCATAGGCATACATGGCGATCCGCATCGGCAACTCGTCGACGACGATCCAGACCATGGCCTTGGGCAGGCGCATCGATTCGCCACCGACCCGGATATAGCGCGAACCGTCCTGCGCCATCGACGACAGGGCATCCCAGATCAGCCCCAAGGCGCCGCGGTCCATCAGATTGAAGTTCGGCATGTCGGCGCGCGGCTCGATGTTCATCAGGGCGCGCTTGGGCTTGTTCGGCTCGACCAGCACGACGGCATCGACCCGGGCGTGGTTGAGCAGGCTCCGTTTGACCTCCTCCGTCACCATGTTGTCGGGCGTGGCGTCGAGGGCGAGGGCTGCCAGGGTGCCGCTTTCGATCAGCTGCTCGAGATAGACCTCGCGGAAGCGGGCGATCGACGGCAGGAAGATGAAGACCTCGGCGGTCATCACCGCCGTCACGACGAGCGCAAGAATGCGCCAGGACAGGCCGAACGCGGGATTCCGACCGCGCGCGGGGCGGACCGTTTCAGCGGGAACGGTGATGTCGGCGGTCATGGTCGAAGTCTACAACGAACTCTGGTCTCACCAAACCGGCAGCCGCGCGAGGAACCGCACGAGTCCACGAGTCCGGGGCCCGAACAGCGTTTCGGTGAAATAGCTGCCGGCGGCACGTTTGCTGGCCTCGCCGAGGGTTGGATAGGGCGGCACGAAGCTCGCCATGGCCGCGATCTTCAGGCGCTTCGACAGCGCCAGGCACCAGGGCTGGATGAGATCTCCGGCGTGCGGCCCGACGATGGCGGCGCCCAGCACGCGACCGCGCGAATCGGTGACGACCTTGACCAGCCCGTCGGTTTCCCGTTCCGCCTGGGCACGGTCGTTCTCGGCCAGCTTCCAGCGCAGCACCCGGATCGCCTCGCCGTGCTGCTTGCGCGCCTCGCTTTCGCTGAGGCCGACCTGGGCCAGTTCGGGATCGGTATAGGTCGCCCACGGCACGATCGCCGGATCGAGCCGGGCAGGCGCGCGAAACAGCGCACCGCGGATGAACAGCGAGGCCTCGTAGCCGGCCATGTGCGTGAAGGCATACAGGCCGTTGCAGTCGCCGATCGCCCAGACGTTGCGGTTGGAGGTTTTGAGCGCGCCGTCGACCGTGATGCCGCGTTTCGTGAACGCCACGCCCGCCGTGTCGAGATCGAGGCTCTCGACGTTGGGCGCGCGGCCGGCCGCCACCAGCAGGTGCGATCCTTCCAGCCGCTCGCCGCCCTCCAGGATGACGGCGATGCCTGAGGCGGCACGTTCGATCCGGGCAATTTTTACGTGGTCGCGCAGGTCTACGCCCTCCGCGCGCAGGCGTTCTATGACGACGGCGGAAAGTTCGGGGTCATCCTTGGCGAGGAAGCCAAAAGCTTCCAGGACGGTGACGCACGCGCCCAGCCGCCGGTGCGCCTGGGCCATTTCCAGGCCGATCGGCCCGCCGCCGATCACGACCAGATGGGCCGGCAGCGTGCGGCTGGCGAACACCGTCTCGTTGGTGAAATAGGGCACGTCGGCGAGGCCGGGGATGGGCGGCGCTGTCGGCCGCGAACCGGTTGCCAGCACGATGCGCTTGCTTCTGATGCGGTGCGGGCCGGCCTGCACGTCGGTGCGACCGATGAAGCGCGCTTCTTCCCTCAGAACGCGAACGCCAAGTTTCTCGAACCGTTCGACCGAATCGTTGGGGGCGATGGCAGCGATCACGCCGGCCACGTGGTCCATGACCTTGGCGAAGTCGACCCGCGGTTCGACCGGCGCGATGCCGAAGGCGGCGCCGCTGCGTTGCGCCTGTGCCGCCTTGGCGGCAGCGATCAGCGCTTTCGACGGCACGCAGCCGAAATTGAGGCAATCGCCGCCCATCTCGGCGCGTTCGATCAGCACGACTTTCAGGCCGAGCTGCGCGGCGCCGGCCGCAACCACCAGGCCGGCCGAGCCGGCCCCAATGATGCAGACGTCAGGCGTGAGCGTGGCCATCATATCAGGGGGCATGTCAAGGGGCGTCATGTCAGGGCGCAGCCTTGCCGCCGCGCAGGCGGGCGTAGAGAACCGGCAGCAACGACAGCACAGCCAGTCCCAGCAGCGGCAACAGGATGCGCCATTCGAAGATCACGCTGAGGTCCGGCGCCTCGCCGCGATCGATCAGGGTGCCGAAGCCCGCACCGACACTGGAATAGACGATCGCCCCGGGAATGATGCCGATCAGTGTCGCCAGCGCGTAGGGGCCGAGCCGCATGCCAAGCAGCGCCGGCACGATGTTGACCAGCCAGAAGCGAAACACCGGCACCAGCCGCAGAAACAGGAGATAGCTGAAACTGTCGCGGCGGAAGCCTTCTTCGAGGCGTGCCAAGGCGCGGCCGGCACGGGCATGGAAGAGATCGTGGAACGCCGTGTGCGCGGCCAGGAACACCGCCACCGAGCCCAGCGTAGCGGCGATCACCGACAGCGCGGCGCCCAGCCAGACGCCGAACAGGAAGCCGCCCACGGGCGTGACAATGACGGCGATCGGCAACGAGAACGCGACCACCAGGGCATAGGCCAGGATGAAGATGAACGCCGCCAGCGCGACATGGGCGGTGACCCAGGCGGTGAGTTCCGCATGGTGGCGGCTCAGCATCTCGAAGGAAAAATACCGCTCGAGGCCGAGCGACAGGAAGAGCACCAGCCCCAGCAACAGGATCGCCACGGGAAGCAGCCGGCGCAGCAGCGGCAAGGTCATGAGCGATATTGAGCCTCATCGGCCCCGCCTCAAAGCAAACTCGCTCACACCTGAGTGACCGGCAGGCCTGGCGCGGTCGCCGCCATGGACGGGCGCTGCTGGAGGCGCGTCCACCAGCCCGCAAGCTTCCGGTGCCTGCCGAGCGCTGCCGCCCCTTCGGCGGCGGCGGTGAAATAAGCAACCATCGCGCCGAGATGGAGGTCGGCAAGCGAGAGCGCGGGGCCCACCAGAAAAGTGTCGGAGGCTGCGAGTTCCTCGAGCGCCGCCAGCACCTTCGTGGCGCTGGCGAGACCCAGCGCCACTTCGGCGTCATCCGCCGGCTGGCCGAGGCTCGGCCGAAAGACGCGGTGCGAGAAGACCTGACGGACGAGCGGCCAATAGCCGTAGGAATCGACGATGCCGATGATCTGGTCCATCCGGGCCAGCGCCCGGGCGTCCTGGGGCTGAAGGGCGGGCCCGGCGAAGGCGCGGTCGATGTAGCGGCTGATCGCCCCTGTCTCGTAGAGCGCGAATCCGTCATGGACCAGGGTCGGTACCCGGCCGAACGGGTGAAGGGCGAGGTAGGCCGCCGGAACGTCCGGGCTGAAAGGGTTCACTTCGACCCGGTCGTAGGCCACGCCTTTCTCGGCCAGGACGAGGCGGGCAATGCGGTGGTAGACGCTATAATGGTAACCGTGCAGAACAAGGGACATGCCGGCATTGTCCGGGCCTTTGGGCGCAGGCGGCAAGGCCCTCGGAACGTTGACTCTGGCCGGTTGGCCGCTTATTACCCTCGCCCACGGATTTCGCCCCCGACGCTCCGCGCGGGGGTTTGTG
>JAUXRT010000733.1 GCA_030681635.1 Reyranella sp. | reverse complement strand
CGGCCTCGAACATGATCTTGAACATGGTCATGAAGTGGGCCGGCTCGGCCGGGTTGCGCCCAGGGATGGAGCCGTGGCGGCGCGCCACCGTCTCGATGTGCTCGGGCGTGTAGTAGGTGCGCCAGGCGTCGCGATAGGTCTGTTCGTACTCGGCGTCGCTCATCTTGGGATGATGGACGACGCGATGATTGAGGTCGTACTTGTTGAGATCGGGGTCCATCCACACGCCCTGCTTCCAGAGCGTCTGGTGGTCCTCCGAGCCCGGCAGGGGCGTCAGCATGAAGAACTCGAGGATGTCGAGCGGGAGCTCTTTCTTGATGATCTCAAGGTCGCGCAGGATCGATGCGCGCGTGTCGCCGGGGAAGCCGAGAATGTAGCCGGCCCAGGTCGAGGCGCCGCTGGTGTGCCAGGCCTGGAGCATCTTGCGGTATTCGGTGATCTTGTTCTGGCGCTTCTTGGCAGCCAGAAGATTGTCCGGGTTGACGTTCTCGAGCCCGATGAAGACGCGGTAGACGCCGGCCCAGCGCGACTTGTTGATGAAGTTCGGGATGCGATGGCACTGGGTGTCGACCTGGATGATCAGGGACACCTGGATGCCTTCGTTCTCCTTGAGTTCGATCAACCGGTCGTAGAACTCTTCCCAGTGTTTGTTGCGGGCCATGTTGTCGTCGGTGATGAAGAACGACGTGATGCCCTGCTTGTAGTTTTCGCGGATGATCGCTTCGAGGTCGTCCGTGCTGCGGAAGCGGCTCTTGCGGCCTTGTACGTTGATGATGGTGCAGAACGAGCACTGGAACGGGCAGCCGCGGCCAAGGTCGAAGCTCGACTTGCGGCCTTCGTTGCGCGCGAGGGCTGCCGGCGGCAGATGCGGCGTCGGCGCGCCCTCGATGCCCGGCAGGTCGTCCATGTAGTTGTAGAGCGGCTTCAGCGTACCGTTCCAGGCGTCGAGCAGGACCTCGTCGAGACGGCCTTCCTCGGCCTCGCCGGCATAGATCGAGATGCCCATGTCCATGGCCGCCTGGATCTCGGGCGGCACCACCGGCAGCATCGACAGGCAGCCGGCGGCGTGGAAGCCGCCCATGGCAACCTGGAAGCCGGCATTGAGGAAATGGCGGGCGAGGTCGACGGCGTGCGGAAACTGGTTGGACTGGACGCCGACCAGGCAGATCAGCGCCTTGCCACCTTCGCGCTTGATGTCGGCCATGATCTTGTCCGGCCGGACGCGGGTATTGGTCTCGTCGAATGGCTTGATGAGGATGTCGACGTCAGGGCCCAGCACCTGGCGCTGGAGGCAATCCTGGCCCAGGCCGTAGAGGGCGGCGAGCGTGTTGGACGGGATGTGGGACCTGAACCACGTGATGGGATAGCCGTCGTCATCGTAGTGAGTCGGCTTGATCAGTACCAAGTGGAAAGGCGTTCGCTTTGCCGCACTGGCCATCACGGATTTCTCCAACACAATAAACCCGCGTGCGGTCCCAATTTTCTCGTTCCACCGCCAGAAGGCATTCCAAACTCACACTGCTCTGAGCAGCCTGCCAACGCAAGTGCGGGAGAGACATATTCACAGTATGGAAATGTCAATATGCCACAGCTGGTAGGGGCTTCAGCGGGCGAGCCCCGCTTTTGGTTGGGGCCGGTATGAACAGGAGTTCATTGCCGCATTTGCCCTGAGGGCGCAGGTTGCCCGTCCCCGACGGCGCATCACAAGACGCCTGGCCGGGGAGGGGAACGACCAAGACGTGAGTCTCATCGAGCGCGTGCCGGCATTGGCGCCGTTTCGCATCAGGAGTTTCCGGTTCCAGTGGCCGGCCGACCTGCTTGCGTCCTGGGCGTTCGAGATGGAAGGCGTGATCCTGGGCTGGTTCGTGCTGGTCGCGACCGAGTCGGTCCTGGCGCTGGCGGTGTTCGGATCGCTGCAGTTCCTGGGGACGCTGATTTCGCCGCTGTTCGGGATGGCGGGCGACCGCTTCGGCAACCGCAACCTGCTCTGCCTGATGCGCGCCACCTACGTCGCGGTGGCGCTGGCGCTGATGGCGCTCTTCCTGACCGGCCTCGCAAGCCCGGTGCCGGTGTTCGCGCTCGCCGCCGTGATCGGCCTGGTCCGTCCCTCCGACATCACGATGCGCAAC
Source organism: Reyranella sp. (assembly GCA_030681635.1). Classification (GTDB taxonomy): domain Bacteria; phylum Pseudomonadota; class Alphaproteobacteria; order Reyranellales; family Reyranellaceae; genus Reyranella. The sequence goes on along the minus strand of JAUXRT010000733.1, from coordinate 8,707 downwards.
CTGCTGGTCGGCGAGACCATGCCGGGCGACTACCTGATGCGGGCCATGGGCGTGTCGCGCACCACTGCCGACTCGGCGCGCATCGTGGGCGCGCTGTCGGGCGCGGCGCTGGTCGCGGCGATGGGCTCGGGCCTGGCCTATGTCGCGGTGTGCGCCGTCTATGTGACGAGCCTTGCGCTCACCTTCGGCGTCGGCACCCAGCGCGTCAGAGTGCTGGGCGAAGCGCCGATGCACGGCTCGCCGCTGCAATCTCTCAAGGAGGGCTTCCTCTACGTCTGGTCGACGCCGGTGGTGCGCGCGGTGATGCTGCTGGCCTTCCTCGTGAACCTGGCGGCCTTCCCGCTCGTGGGCTCGCTCCTGGCCTATGTCGCGCGCGACATCTATGGCCTCGACCAGACCGGCCTGGGTTGGCTGATCGCGTGTTTCGCCGGCGGCGCCCTGCTCGGGTCGATCGTGGTGTCCACCCACGGCGCGCGGATCAGGCCCGCGCGCACCATGGTCGCCTGCACGATCGCGTGGTTTGCCTTCAACCTGGTCTTTTCCTGGATCGAGCACCCGTTGCTGGGCGAGGCGGTCCTGTTTGCGGCAGGCCTGGTGCAGAGCTTCTGCATGGTGCCGATGGCCGTCATCATCCTGCGCGTCACCGCGCCCGCCTTCCGTGGCCGGGTGATGGGGGTGCGCATGCTGGCCGTCTACGGACTGCCGCTCGGGCTGCTGCTGTCGGGGCCGCTGGTCGAGCATGCCGGCTTCGCCGTGACCGGTTCGCTCTACAGCCTGGTGGGCATCGGCTTCACGCTGCTGATCGTCTTGCGCTGGCGGGCGGAGCTCTGGCACCCGTCGGCGCCCGCCAACGCGAAGTAAGGCGCAAAAGTAAGGCGCAACCGGTCGGCGGTTGCGGCGTTGTCCGTGTCATGGAAGGAAAGGTCGCCACGACCGTCGCCTTGGCGATGGCAGCGCATTTTGCGAGCGCCTCAGGCGTCTGGGCGCAGACACCGCAGACACCATCGCCGCCGCCGCCGCGCACCTCGGCCACCGAAGACGAGCAGCGCAACATCTACACGTTCCAGGTCGAGAACGACGTGTTCAACCGCGTCGCCCGGTCCGATCGCGACTATACCAGCGGCGTTCGCCTGGGCTGGCTGTCGCCGGCGCTGACGGAGCTGCCGGCCGGCATCGTGGCGGCCACGACCGTGCCGACGTTTTTCGGCGAGGCGCCCGCGACATCGGTCATCCGCCGCATCGCCGTATCGTTCGGCCAGAACATTTATACGCCGGCCGACACCTGGGTCTCCCAGCCGATCTACAACGACCGGCCCTACGCGGCGTGGCTCTATGGCAGCTTTGCCCTGCAGTACACCTACAAGCGGGCCGACGAGAAGACGGGCAGGGACGAGCCGATGCGGCTCGACACGCTCCAGCTCGACCTCGGCGTGATCGGCCCCGCGGCCGGTGGCGATTTCGTGCAGAACAACTGGCACACGCTGATCGGCGTCGCGCGAACCTACGGCTGGGCAAACCAGCTGCACAACGAGCCGACGGTGGGGCTGGCCTTCGAACGGCGCTGGCGCACCGGTCGGTCGGTGTTGATCGAGGATCCGAAGCTGGAGGTCGACTTCATCCCGCGGGTCGGCGCCGCGCTGGGCAACGTCGCGACCTATGCCAGCGCCGGCGGCACGGGCCGCATCGGCAAGAACCTGCGCGACGATTTCGGCCCGACGCGCGCCCGGCCGGCGCTGCCGGGATCGGAGGCGTTCATCGGCGACGGCAGCTTCGGCTGGTATCTGTTCGCCGGCCTCGATGCGCAGGCGGTCGCCCGCAACATCTTCCTCGACGGCAACACCGACGGTTATAGCCAGAGCGTCGGCCACCGGCCCTTCGTCGGCGAGGCCCAGGTGGGCTTCGCGCTTCTCTACGGCGGCGTGCGCTTCACCTACACGCAGGTGCTGCGCACGCCCGAGTTCTACCAGCAGGACCGGTTCACCCAGTTCGGCTCGGTGAACATCACCTTCCGGTACTGAGTGGGCGTATCGCCCTGGTCAAGTGAGGTTCTTCTCGGCGAACGACCAGTTCACGAGCTTGTCGAGCCAGGCCGTGAGGTGGTCGGGCCGGCGGTTCTGGTAATCGAGGTAGTAGGCGTGCTCCCACACGTCGGCGACCAGCAGCGGCGTGCCGCCGTGCGCGATCGGCGTGTCGGCATTCGACGTCGTCTCGATCTTGAGCGCGCCGTCCTTGCCCTGCACGAGCCAGGCCCAGCCGCTGCCGAACTGGCCGGCCGCCGCCTGGCCAAAAGCCTTCTTGAAGGCGGCGAGGTCGCCGAAGTCCTTCTCGAGGGCATCCTTGATCTTGCCCGTGGGCGCGCCGCCCTTCGGGCTCATGCTGTGCCAGTAGAAATCGTGGTTCCACGCCTGGGCCGCGTTGTTAAAAATCTTCTTGGCGGCGGCGTCCTTGTCCTTGGCGGCACGCACCACGATCTCTTCCAGCTGCAGGCTCTCGTAGTCGGTGCCCGCGATCAGCTCGTTCAGGGTTTTCACATAGGTCGCGTGATGCTTGCCGTAATGGAAGGAAATCGTCTTGGCCGAGATCACCGGCGCCAGCGCATCCTCGGCATAGGGCAGCTTGGGCAGCGCGATGAGGGCCTTGGTCTTGTCGAGCGGCATGATCGGTACTCCTGGTGTTGACGTTCGCCGACACCTTGCAACGCCTGCGTAAGGCTTTTGTTGCGTCTCATTTTCACCGCCAACGGCAGACGCACACACATTTTTGAGCGAACGGTTCTCAGTCGCGCACTCAGCGGTTGCTTAAGATTTTTTCGGGTCTATCTGTAGCGAACACCTTACTCAGGAGGTTCGCCATGAAGGGCAACCCGCAGATCATCGCCGAGCTCAACAAGCTCCTGAAGAACGAGCTGACGGCCATCAACCAGTACTTCCTCCACGCCCGCATGATGAACCACTGGGGCTTCGAGCGGCTGGGCAAGAAGATCTATGAGGAATCGATCGGCGAGATGAAGCACGCCGACAAGTTGATCAAGCGCATCCTGCTGCTCGATGGCCTGCCCAACCTGCAGGACCTCGGCAAGCTGGTGGTGGGCGAGACGGTTCCCGAATGCCTCGCCGCCGACCTCAAGCTCGAGTCCGCGGCGCGCACCGCCCTGGTCGCGGCCGTCACTCATTGCGAGACGGCGAAGGACTACGTCAGCCGCGAGATCGTCGTCGACATTCTCGAGGATGCCGAGGAGCACATCGATTTCCTGGAGACGGAGATTGGTCTGCTGGAGAAGGTCGGCGAGCAGAACTATCTGCAGAGCCAGATCGGCGAGGGCGAAGCCTCGAGCTAGTCGGCCGCCATCAGAACGGGCTGACGGGTCTCTTCAATCGCGGTCGTGCGGGCGATGCGCTCGCGCAGGTCGCAGGCGCAGGTGCCGCATTGCGGGCTCGTGCCGCAGGCCCGGAACACGTCGGCCGGACGCTTGGCGCCCGCCCGGACGGCGGCGTCGACATCGCGTTCCCGAATGGCCCGACAGATGCAGAGGTACATGAGCTTCTAGACCGTTCCCGTGCAGTTGCGACTTACTCGCAGGCGCAAAGATACGGGCAGGCCCCGCCTGGGTCAAGCGGCCTAAAAACCCTTCAAACGGAGCTTTTCCAGAGCCGCCCGCAGCTCCGGGCCGATCGGATGGGGTGTTTTGCCCTTTAGCCGGACCACCGTCATTTCAGCCGCCACGATGCAGGCCCCGTCCTTGAAGGCGGCCGAGCCGACGGTGACCGAGCTGGTGCCGATGCTGATCACGCCGGTGCCGAGCTCGACCTGGCCCGGCCAGTGGGACTCGGCCAGGAAGCTCACGTTCATGCCGGCCGAGATGCCGCGCACGCCGTCCTCGCCGCGGGTCATCATTCCCAGATCGCGGATGAAGGTGAGGCGGGCGGTCTCGAGATAGGCGCAGAGCGCCACGTTGTTCACGTGGCCGGCCGCGTCCTGGTCGGAGAAGCGCACGGTGTCGGTGCACCAGTGCGGATAGATCGAACGGTCTTGCAGGCGTTTGTCGCGCGACATGGGACGCGAGCATAGCATCCCGACGCCATGGCACATCCCCTCTTCAGCGAAGACCACGACCTCATCCGCGCCAAGCGCTTTGGCGCGGCGATCGCCGACTGAACCTACAGCTCAGTTGCGCGTGACGAGGAAGGGCCCGACCGCCGACACGGCGCATTCGGCGCCACCGGCCCGGACGCACTCCCGCAGCGCGGCCTCGACGGCGGCCTCCTCGCTGGCGCTGCCCGCGGCGATGCCGATGCGGCCGTTGCGCGCCACGGCGATCGCCCGCCAGTCGTCGGCCACCAGGTAGCGCTCGACCGCTTCCTGTTGCGCAGGCTCCAGACCCACCAGGTCCTGCGGCGTGAAGACCTCGATGATCTTGAATTTCTGCGGCGTCTGAACGATGACCTGGTCGCCGATGGCATAGACGAAGCAGGGCCGACCGGTGAGGTGGCCACAGGATTGCAGGGTGCGGCGCAGGGCGTCGGACTCGTTGTCGCTGCTCGACCACCAATCGTTCCGGCTGCGGCCGATGGCGAACACCTTGCTGCGGGTGACCTTGGCATAGTCGTCGGCCAACGCCTTGCGGGTGGCATCGCCGATCAGCGGCACGGTGGCCGGGTCGAGGGCGATCGGCGGCGCCGGTCGGGCGGCGGCGACATAGGGTTGCGGCGGCATGGCCGGCGGCTTGAACGACCACACCACGGTGTTGCCGGCGGCGTAGATCATGCAGCGGTCGTAGTCGCGGATGTTCCGGATCTGCTTTTGGACCGCGGCGGCGCAGGCCTCGAGGGCCACCGCGCGGGCCGTCCGGTCGTCGACCCGCCGGCTCGCATACTCGACCCAGCCACGGATGTTGATCGCCATGGCCTTGGCGCCCTCGGCCTGCTCGTAGGCTTCGAGATCGCGCCGGCGCCGGGCGGTGGCAAATGGAATGTCGGCGGCGGCGAAGGTGCGCGGAACGGCAGCCGGCGGCGGCGGAGCGGGAACCGCCCCTGGCGCTGCAACTGGTGCTGAAACCGGGGCGACAACGGGCGCGACCGCGGCCTGAGCCAGTTTTTCCGGCGCCGGCGCGGGGCTGTCACGCAGCAGCGTTGCGCCCACGACGGCCGCTGCCGCCACGGCAACGAGCGCGCCACCCACGAGGAGCAGGCGCGGCCGTGCGCCGCTCGCGGCCGGCTTGGGCGCGGCCGGTGGCGCGGGGGGCGCGCCTTCGGCCGTCAGTCGATAGGCGTGGATGGGCCGCGGGATGTTCTTCACCTGCTGCTCGCCCATGTCCTCGGCGCCGAGCGTCAGCTTGCCCACGATCTGCTGGTAGATCGCGGCCGAGACGCAGATGCCGCCGGGCGCGGCGATCGACTCCAGCCGCACCGCGACGTTGACGGCATCGCCCATCAGGTCGTCGCCGCTTTCGACGACGTCGCCGAGATTGGCGCCGATGCGCAGGTTGAGACGGTCCTCGACGGCGGCCAGCGCGTTGGTCGTGCGCATCGCCTCCTGGATCTCGACAGCGGCGCGGACAGCCTCGACCGGGCTCGCGAATTCGGCGAGCAGGCCGTCGCCCGTCATCTTGAACACGCGGCCGCGGTGCTGCTTGATGTAGGTCTCGGCGAGCGCCATGCGGGAGCGCAGCAGGCCGAGCGCATGCTCCTCGTTGCGCGCCGCAAGCGTGCTGAATCCGATCACGTCGATCGCCACGATCGTCGTCAGGCGCCGGACCAGGCTGGGTTCGTTCATCGCTCGCCTCCCCCTGCCCGGAGAGGCTAGCCGAGCGCCTGCCGGCTGGCCAGAGCGGGGGCCAGCGGGCGGGCCAATGGGTGGGCCAGAGGGGGCGGGCTTGCATGCCCGGTCCTGCTCTGCGAAGACCTGACCCATGCCGCCCGACGCTCCGCGCTACTGGGAAGACTACGAAATCGGGAAGAAATACCCGCTGGGGTCGACGAGCTTCACCGAGCCGGAGATCGTCGAATTTGCGCGGCTTTACGACCCGCAGGGCTTCCACGTCGATGCCGAGGCCGCGCGCGCCTCGATGTTCGGCGGCCTGATCGCCTCGGGCTGGCAGGTCACGGCCAAGCTGATGCGGCTGTTCGTCGACAATTACATCGACAAGCGCACCGCGCTGGGATCGCCCGGCCTCGACGAGATCCGCTGGCTAAAACCGGTGCGGCCGGGCGACACGCTGACCGCCTGGGTCGAATGCGCCGCGAAGGTGCCGTCCAAGAGCAAGCCGGACCTCGGCGTCATCCACGAGCATTGGGGCGCCACCAACCAGAAGGGCGAACTGGTGGTGACGGTAAAGGGCATCAACATGGTGCGCAGGAAACCAGCATGAGGAAGCCGGCATGACTCGCGCGGTAAAAGGCCTCGATCACGTCGTGGTCATGGTCGACGGCATCGACGCGGCGGAGGCGGCTTATAGGCGCCTCGGCTTCCAGGTCCAGCCGCGCGGCTTCCACAGGAAGCTCGGCACGGCCAATCATCTGATGATCTTCGACAGGGACTATTTCGAGATCCTGGGCATCGTCGAGGACACCGAATTCAACGCCGAGCGGCGCGCCTGGCTGAAGAACGGCGGCGGGCTCGCCAACGTGGCGCTGGCCACCGATGGCGCGGACCTGGCCTTCGACGCCTTCAAACAGGCCGGCCTAAAACCCGAAGCGCCGCTGTTCTTCGATCGCGCGGTGGAAATCGCGGGCAAGACGGAGCATGCCAAGTTCCGCACCGTGCGCATCCCCAAGACGCACATGCCGGTGGTTGGCTTCTTCGTCTGCGAGCATCTGACGCCGGAATTCGTCTATCGCCCGGAGTGGGCGCAGCATCCCAACGGCGCGCGCGGCATTTCAGGCGTCACCGTGATTGCCGATCAGCCGACGAAGTGGGCGCCCGAACTCGAGAAGTACTTCGGCCCGGGCTCGACCAAGCGGGAGGGCGAGGGGCTGGTCGTGAACACCGGCACGCAGCCCGTGCGCTATCTCAACCGCAAGGATTATGCGGCGCGCTATCCCGGCGTCGAGCCGGTGCGGCCGGGCGATCACCCGGCGCTGCTCCAGGTTCGCGTCGACAGCCTCGCCGCCTGCGAGGCCCTGCTGGCCGGAAACGGTGTCAGGATCGTGAAACCCGGCCCCGGCCGGCTGATCGTGCCGCCCTCGGAAGCTGCCCATCTCACCCTGGAATTCGCGGAGCGTTAGACTTCATGGCGTTGGATCTTGCCGATCGCGGCATCTACGGTTTCTCGACCTCCGAAAATCTCCGCTTTGCCGACGTCGACGCCAACGGCCACGTCAACAACGGGGCGTTCATCGAGCTCTTGGAGAATGCGCGCGTCTCCTACCTGCAACAGATCGTGCGGTCAGGGCTGCCACGCTTTCGCCTGGTCATCGGCCGCATCGAAGCCGACTTCAAGCGCCAGATGTTTTATCCCGGCAGCGCGACAGCGTGCGCGAGATTGATCGAGGCGCACGAGCGCAAGTGTGTCATCGGCCAGGGCCTGTTCGATGGCGACGGCAACTGCACCGCCGTCCAGCGGGTCATCATGGTGTCGCTGAACGAGGAGACCCATCGCAGCACGCCGTTCGATCCCGAGGTGCGCGCCATGCTGGGCCGTCTCGCCGCCTCCCAGGACGGATTGCAGTCATGACCGATACGCTCATTCCTGAGGGCTTTCGCAAGCTCGACGTCACCGACGACTTCGTCGGCCTGATCGGGCCGCTCTGGTTCAAGGTTGAGGGCGAGAAGATGCGCATCGGCCTGCCGCTGGAGAAGCGCCATGGCAATCCGATGGGCTGGGCCCATGGCGGCCTGCTGGTGACTGTGGCCGACATGGTGATGGGCGTGGGCTCGGGCCACGCCACCGGCATCCGCTGGCCGCATCCCACGGTCTCGCTCAGCACCGAATTCGTGCGCGGCGCCAGGCTCGGCCAATGGCTCGAGGGAACGGCGCGGATCGCCCGCCGGACCGTCAATTTCTGCTTCGCAAGCTGCGATCTCGTCTGCGGCGGCGAGATCGTCCTGGTGGCCACCGGGGTGTTCAAGGTCCCCGACGTCGCCAAGATTCCCGAGGCGATGCGGGCCCGGGCGTTGGCGAAATGGGAGCCTTGATAGTGTCATCCTGAGCGAAGCGAAGGATCCTTCGCTTCGCTCCAGGGCGGAGACTACTCCGCCCGCGATGACAGCTGCGCTGTCACTTCTTCTTCCGCCGGTAGATGCGGTAGCGGTCGAAGTCCATGAGGTGCTCGTAGCCCTCGAAGGCGTCGGCGAAAGTGCGGTTCTGCAGGAAGTATTCGAGGTAGTCGAATTCCTTGCCCTGGCAGCGCGGGATGCCCGCGATGCGGTCGACGAGCAACAGGTCGGGATGCTCGCGGGCGAAATCGTCGCTGATGGCGTCGAACACGAACTTCTCCGACTCGCCCATCGTGTCGGGCGGATTGTAGAGCGCCGGGAAATCGTCGCAGGTGGCGTAGACGCCCTGCAGCACCCACGTGCTCAGGAACCGCATGGTCATGCGGCCCTTGAGGTAATTGACCATCGGCCACAGCGGATAGATGCCCGGCGACAAGGCGAGGAAGGTACGGTTCGGGGCGTTCTGCTCGATGATGTGCTGCAGCCGTCCGCCGATCGAATCCTCGAACTGGCGCTGCTTGTAGAACGGCGGCGTGTAGAGCGCGGCCTGGAA
>JAUXRT010000731.1 GCA_030681635.1 Reyranella sp. | reverse complement strand
TGTGGAGGTCGTCGATGCGCGTCCACGGCAGCTCCTTCTTCCGCACGCGCGTCATCTGCGGCTGGTAGAGGCCGCGCCAGTCGTCGGCGAAGCTCGTCCAATCGGTTTCCAGTCCGTATTTCTTGCCGAGCGCGGGCAGGTCCGCGATCAGGCTGCCGCGCCAATCCACCACCGTGCCGAACACGTCGAAGATGCAGACCTTCAGGTCCGAAAGATCCTTGCCCATATGTCGTTCCTCCGTTTGCGCCAGTGTGGCGTCCCGCGACGCGCTTGGGTAGGGTCCGCGCATGGCAATAAGACAGAGCACGGTCGTCGGCACGGACGGCAAGAGTCGCTGCGGTTGGGCGAGCGCCGATCCGCTGTACGAAAAATATCACGACAAGGAATGGGGCCGCCCACTCAAGGACGACCGCTTGCTGTTCGAGCTGCTGACGCTCGAAGGCTGCCAGGCCGGGCTTTCCTGGATCACCGTGCTGCGCAAGCGCGAGCACTACCGCAAAGTCTACGATGATTTCGATGCGAAGAAGATCGCGCGCTACACGCCGGCCAAGCTCGCCAAATTGCTGGCCGACCCGGGCATCATCCGCCATCGCGGCAAGATCGTGGCCAGCGTCACCAACGCCCAGGCCTTCCTGAAACTGGTCGAGCGCGAAGGCTCGTTCCATCGCTGGCTGCGCAAGACCGTGGGCGAGCAGCCCCACGTCAGGCCGAAGACGCTGAAGGACGTGCCGGCGCGCACGCCGCAGAGCGATGTGCTGGCCAAGGCGCTCGCCAAGGAAGGTTTCAAGTTCGTGGGCTCGACCATCTGTTACGCCTTCATGCAGGCTTCGGGCATGGTCGATGACCATGTCGTGGGCTGCCACCGCCGTAAGGAGTAGTTTTCTTGACCAAGCGTGTTTTCATCGCGGCCCTCGGCACCGAAACCAACCAGTTCGTGCCCTTCCCGACCGGCCTGCGCGGCTACCAGGAACACGGCATCTGGCGCGGCGACGCCACGAAGCACGAGCCGACCAATTTTACCGCCCCTCTGCATGTCTGGCGCAAGAAGGCCGAGGAACGCGGCTGGACCGTGATCGAGGGGCTCGCGACCTTTGCCGCGCCCTCGGGCACGACGGTGCGCAAGGTCTACGAGGATTTCCGCGACGAGGTCCTGGCCGGCGTAAAAGCCGCGATGCCGCTCGACGCCGTGCTGATCAACGTCCACGGCGCCATGGTGGCCGATGGCTACGACGACTGCGAAGGTGACCTCCTGGCCCGGATCCGCGCCATCGTCGGCCCGAAGGTCGCGATCGGCGCCGAGTTCGACCTGCACTGCCACCTCAGTGCCCTGATGCTCGACAGCGCCGACGTGCTGGTGGGCTACAAGGAATACCCGCACACCGACACGATGGAGCGCGCCGCCGAGCTGTTCGCCATCATCGCCGACACGGTGGACGGCAAGGTGAAGCCCGTCATGGCCCGCTACGACTGCCGCATGATCGCGCAGTACCGCACCTCCGTGCCGCCGATCAACGAGTTCGTGGTCCGTATGAAGAGCCTCGAGGGCAAGGACGGCATCCTCTCCGTCTCCTTGAGCCACGGCTTCTCCTTCGCCGACGTCGAGGATGTCGGCACCCGCACCCTCGTGGTCGCCGACGGCAATAAGGAAAAGGCCGAGGCGCTGGCCAAGCAACTCGGCCAGGAGCTGTGGGACAACCGCGAGCGCTACGCCACCAAGTACCTCACCATCACCGAGGCGATGGACCGCGCCGCCTCGCACAACCAGGGCCCGCTGGTGCTGGCCGACCGCGCCGACAATCCCGGGTCGGGCGCGCCGGGCGATTCGACCTTTGTGCTGAAGGCGCTGGTCGCCCGCGAGATCGGCCCGGCCCTGTTCGGCGTGATGTGGGATCCGATGGCCTTCCAAATCGCGGAGGAGGCGGGCGAGGGGGCGCGCATCCGCATGCGGCTGGGCGGCAAGTCGGGGGCGGTGAGCGGCGAGCCGGTCGACCTCGACATCACGGTGAAGAAGATCGCGCGCAATGTCTTCCAGCCCTACGGGCCGGTGATGTCGCCGCTGGGCGACATGGCGCTGCTCTCCTCGGAGCATGTCGACATCGCGATCTGCACGCGGCGCAACCAGACCTTCCATGCCGACGCCTTCCGCGCCGTCGGCGCCGAGCCCGCCGACTATCGCGTCGTGATCGTGAAGAGCGCGCAGCATTTCTATAACGGCTTCGTCGGCCTCGCGAAGGAGATCCTCTACGTCGCCTCGCCGGGTGCGGCCGATCCCGACGTCACGCGCTGGCCCTACACCAAACGCAAGACGCCGTTCTGGCCCAAGGTCGCCGACCCCTGGAAGTAGGCTTTTACCGACGCCCCGGTGTCGGGAAAATCGTGTCGGAAAATTCAACACGTTGATCGACAAGGCTTTTCGTCGTCCGATTTCCGACACCATCGTGTCGATAAATGCATACGCTGCTATGAACGCGAATCTTCCCTCCTCCCCGTACATTCGAAG